>NZ_JADBTX010000004.1:0-168178 GCF_020245945.1 Microcystis sp. M015S2 | reverse complement strand
TCGGGCTACATCAAATGTTCCAAAAAAATATAGAAGAGCTAATGCAAATTAGCCGCTATCGGTTGAAGGATTACATCAAAGGACAAAGAGCGATATCGCTTGCCCTATCTACCTTCTAGCTCGCTTGTCCCCCTCTCAGATAGATGACATAATCAAAGTGCGGCTTGATGATCGCAACTAAATTTAAGCTCAAGGCTGTTTTACCAATACCTTTAACACCAACAATGTTTATTAGATTACATTTTTCTTGAATAATTTTTTGTTCTAATTCCTTTAATTCTTCCATCCGACCATAAAAATTCTCAATATTAGGAGCATCACTTAAATCTTCATGATTAACAGTTTTCTCTTGATGTGAGTGCATATCTGAAGATGTGTCTCGACAAATATTGCCACTGTTAATTTGAATACCTTGAAAAATATTGTTTGAAGAATAATAACATCTTTCTATGGTTGCTTTTACATTAGATTTTTTTACTTTTTCTCCTACTGATTCAGATAAAATCTTCCAGAGTTTTCCCGCAGTATCTTTAATGTATTTTTCTGTGTATTGAGCTTCAGAGGCAATTTCAAGGTAACTTTTGCCTTGTATTGTGCCTAAGAGAACAGTTTTTTGCAAGTCATTAAGATGTTCTCCAATATGAGAAAAAATTAACTCATCAGCAATGTTAACAATCTCTTGAATATCAATCATACATTCTACTGGTAATTAACGCTAAGGATTATATCATGCTTTTTGCGTCTAAAAAAGTTTTTTCTGGCTTTTTTGAATTTGCTACAGTCTTTTTAAGGCTTTTATTCCAAGTCTTTTTAAGGCTCTGATGCCAATTTTTGAAGCTATGATCAGGGACATAAATAAGCAGTTCGCACTCTAAGCAGTGTTTTTAGGCACTGAACCCATTGTCTAGCTTAGATTAATTCGGGAATTTAGATGACGAACAGTTTATACCATTTAATCTTAATTAGGGAGGCAGGATTTATGTCAGGTTCCAGTAAAGACGCTATTGGACATTCTCTTAAGGAAGTGCTAAAAGAAGCGGCAAAAGGTGCTGCCAGCGAAGCTGGTAAGGTAGCAACTCAAAAAATTGTATCAGGAAAATCAAGCAAGTCTTCTGATTCTGGAAATAACAAGGATTAGTTTTCTGATCCAAAGTAATGCTAGAGTCATTCAAATATTTGCTATTAATCACAGCAGTCTTTTTGCTGTCTGTGATTAATATTTTATTGAGCAATCAGTTTAGCGAACAAGACACTAAGGAGTTGTATGAGTAGAGACAACGAATTAAAAATGACAGGTTATACTGACGGGAGTGGCAATTATCGTAGCTTCTCACCACAAAGGATTGTAATCGATCATCAAAGACTAATGGAGAAAGCAAAAAGTTCTCCTCCTAATCTGTTTCTATTGAATGTTGTTGCTTTATCTATTAATCCTATAGAGGTCGATCATGCTATTCTCTTAGATATCAAGGATACTCTTAAGCTACATGGAGATATAAGACGAACGGGAAAAAAAGTAGATGATTGTATGGTTTATCATTTTACTGGAGATGGGCTTCAATTTTGTACTTTAAGGGAATATTGCAATGACTATTATGATAACAAGAACACACATCCTGTTTTTTCAGTCGATGGAATTTGTTCTGATACTTCTGCTGCGAGAGAAAGACTGTTAAAATACGCAGAGACAAGCTATAGTACATTATCTAGCAACTGTGAACATTTTGCTTATGATGTTCTGACAGGAAAAAAACGCAGTCCCCAATTGTTTGCCGCATTAATGGGTGCGGCAGCAGTAGCAGTTGCTGGATTGTTTGCCCTCCGCGATGACGGGAATCGATAAATCTAAACTATCGATTTAAAATTTCAATTCACCAACTAAAGACGGTCTCTAAAAATACCTCATTGGTAGTGGAATGACACAACCAAGATAACCTAATAGATTTCAGGCTAAATTTTTATCTAGTCAAGATGCTCCTGTTTTCTAATAGACTGGGTTAGCTGTGTAATATTATCCCACTACCAAGTGATTTTGTTGATTAATAAGCACCCTTACCGAAAAGAACAATTCGCAGGGTTTCCACTAAGATATCTAGGTCTAAATTCAAAGACCAAGTCTGTATTGGGAATATCATCGGCCAATACCTCCACCGCACCGGAATCGGTGTTGGTTAAAGCAACTGCTCTTTAGGTTGCCCAAAACCCCCCCCTCGGTGAGCGGTTATGCGTCTATCCAGATGCTGCCGTCTTCGATGCGAAGGGGATAAACGGGTAAAGCTTGGGGTTGAGAAACTGCCGCCATCGCTTTGTTAACCACAGGGGGCCAAGTAATCCAGTCTTTGACAGCACCAGTACAGAGATCAAAAGAACTACGATGCCAGGGACAAACGATCGCGCCGTCTTCGGTAATTTTGCCCTTCGTCATCGATAATTTTAAATGAGGACAACGATTACCGACGGCGTGGAATTGACCGTTATTGTTAATCAACAGAATGGAATTTTCCCCCACTTTTACCACTTGACGGGCGCCGGGGGCAAGGGAATCTACAGATAATACTTTTGTCCAACTCATATTTTTATTTAACTAAGGGAGAGATCGAGAATCGTTTCGGGGTAATTTTGGGCAATAATATCCTGTTTAGCCCATTGTTGGTAATCTTGCAACAATTGACTCATTAAACGCTGTTTAATCCGCAATAAAACCCCTTTTAAGAGACTATTGCCGGTGATTTCTAACAACGGACGCGGGGTTAACCATAATGGCGGTGGTAGGGCGACTTTCACCTCAAGATTGGCTTTCCCCGCTAGATAGGTTTGATTATTTTTTTCCACAGGAGCGAGTTTGCCTTTAACATTGAGGCTAAAGCGATCGTTGATATAATCAATACCTTTGATCTGACAGTCTTCTGATTGCAAAAATATCGTCCCCTCAGAGGTGGCCCAGACATTGAGAATAACCGTGGGCTGAAAATAGTACATATTCAAGAAGTTTAGGGGACGCATTTTTAGGCGAAACCGATTCTCAGACAAGTTTTCCGTTAAGCTAGTCTCAACGATAGCCCGTACTAATCTTTGCGGTTGGCGCAGATAATGCTGAATCGGGATGGTTTGTTCAGCAACAACAATTTCTAGGGATTCGGCAGCGGTAAAAGTTACTTCCATACGTTGGTTATCTTAAATTTGTCTCCCTTCTTAATTTTACTTTACAAAACTTATGCTTTTCGACGGTCCAGATGTAGAAATTTTACCGCTAAGAGGGGACACAAACCAGATTTTTGCCCAAAGTTGGGCTTTTTTCAGTGATCAGTTATCAGTGGGGGGTTTTAAGTCAACAGTGGGGGAGAAGGGGAATTATGAATTATGAAGTGGGAAGAATAAATAAAAATAATCTCCTGACTCCTGAATTCTGTCTCCTGAAGACCGACTCCTGAATTCTAACCCAATGGTAGATGTTGGATTTTTGCAGGAGTTCTATTTTCCGACACAGATAAGCAAAAGTTATATATTGGCTCCAAAAACTTGAGAATATTTAAATTAACATTCCGCAATATTTACAAATTCTTAAAAATTAATTGAGAAAGATTTTTATTTAACAACGATGTTATGCTGATTACAGCGATTTTACTGAATTTCACGATGGGTCATTCTGTGCTTTTTTGGGCAGCAATGGTTGAAACCCTTGCCACACCTACAAGGTGATCCTAATTAAGACGGGTAAATTAGTCAATTTCACCAGCAACGATGATCTTTTTTTTGTGTAGTTTTATTGCAAAAAAAAAGTTTTTTTGACAAAAAGCACAAAGTGTGATATGAACCAAAGGTATTTCTGGCTGCCAGTAGTTATTGCAGAGTGGGAGTTGGGGAGAGGGGAGAAGAGAAAAGAGAGAAGGGAGTGGGGGAATTATGAATTATGAATTGGGGAGGTGGGGAAGTGGGAAGTATCGTGAAGTGAAGGACAAAAGATCAACAGGCTCTACAATGATAACAAGTCAGACCTCCAAGTAAAGAAAAATGATTATAATGAAGCCGAGAGAGCCAATTAAAGTCTTAATTGCCGAAGATCACGAGCTAACTTGTTTAGTACTCAAGACTTTAATTTCCAAGCAGCCGCATTGTCAGGTGGTGGGAATTGCTGTTAATGGTCAACAGGCGATCGCATTGGCGAAAATTTATCAACCAGATGTAATTATTTTAGATGTACGGATGCCTGTCTTAAATGGACACAGCGCCGCTATTCATATCAAACAATTCGACCCTTATGTCCGCATTATCGCCTATAGTTCCTTGGCAAAGCTTCCAATGGAAAAAAATAATCAAAGTACAGCCTTTGATCTATACTGCCCTAAAGATATATCTTCCCAAGCTCTGATCAAAGCGATCGATGACTTGGGAAAATTAGCACAATCGGACAAATCTCAATTCCGTCGAGTCGGTTAGTTAACTAAGTTTTTCTTCAGGAAAAGTTGCTTGAAACTCATCGAGTAATTCATCTAACTCCTCAAGAGCTTGATTAACATCTAATCTCAGACCCCCAATGTCGGGTTTATCGCGCAATTGCAGTAAATAATCCCGTTTATTAGCCATTTGTTTCACTTTATCGATCAAGCTGATTTTATCCATAATTCACCCTCTGGTACTGACTGCGATTATATATCAGTCAGCCCCTATCAGTGAACAGTGATCGGTGAACAGTGAACAGCCAGTGATCACCAGTAAGCTGTTGACTATCTAAATTACTCGTTAAGATTGCAGGGGAGCGCCAGAGCCGCGGAGCAGGGAGAGGCAGTTTGAGCATTTGTACTAAAATTTCCAATTAAATTCAGTACAGCTTAACTGATAACTAATCACTGATAACTGATAACTGATAACTGATAACTGATAACTGATAACTGATAACTGACTTTCCTATGTCCCCTCTCAATTCTCACCGCTCAGAAATAACTACCGTTGCCGATCCTATTTATTTAGAAATCTTTAAAAATCTCTATCAATTTATTGCCGAAGAAATGGGGATTACTCTCCAAAATACGGCAGCAAGTGTCAATATTAAAGAGCGCCTAGACTTCTCCTGTGCTATCTTTGATGAGGTGGGAAATTTAATCGCTAATGCTCCTCATATTCCCGTCCATTTAGGCTCCATGGCCGATAGCGTTAAAAGCTTAATTCAGGATAAAGGTGAGACGATTCGTCCGGGGAATGTTTATCTAGCTAATAATCCTTATAATGGCGGTACTCACCTGCCGGATGTCACAGTAATTAGTCCTATTTTTGACCGCCAAAATCAGGAAATATTATTTTATCTTGCCTCCCGGGGACATCAAGCTGATATCGGTGGAATTACCCCCGGTTCTATGCCTCCCCATTCTGTCCATATTAGCGAAGAGGGAATTTTATTCGATAATTTTTTGCTGGTAGCGGCGGGTAAATTTCGGGAACAAGAATTAATTAATCACTTAACTAATAGTCCTTTTCCTGCGCGCAATATCGCCCAAAATATTGCCGATTTTCAGGCACAAATAGCCGCTAATGCCAAGGGGGAAAGAGAATTACATAATATGGTTAATCGCTACGGATTAGCTATGGTTAAAGCCTATCAACAGTTTGTTCAAGATAATGCCGAATTAGCGGTTAGAAAAGCTATATCTGTCTTAAAAGATGGTGAATTTACTTATTATCTGGATAACGGTGCTGTCATCAAAGTCCGAACTAGCATAGATATTGATAATTGTCAAGCAACAATTGATTTTACTGGCACATCTGACCAGTTAAATAATAATTTTAATGCACCCCTGGCAGTGACAAGAGCGGCGGTTTTATACGTTTTTCGTACCCTTGTGGAGGAGGCAATCCCTTTAAATGCTGGCTGTTTCAAACCCCTCCATTTAATTATCCCATCTGGCTGTTTTCTTAATCCCGTTTATCCAGCAGCCGTAGTAGCTGGAAATGTGGAAACTTCCCAGGCAATAGTTAATACTTTATACGGTGCTTTAGGCATTCAGGCAGCCAGTCAAGGGACGATGAATAATTTCACTTTTGGCAACCAAGAATATCAATATTATGAGACTATTTGTGGCGGTTCTGGTGCGGGGGCAAATTTTGCGGGAACCGCTGCGGTACAAACCCAGATGACTAATTCCCGTCTTACCGATCCAGAAGTATTAGAAATGCGCTATCCTGTGTTAGTAGAAAGTTTTAGCATTCGCCAAGATAGTGGCGGTAAGGGACAATATTCTGGAGGTGATGGTGTAATTAGAAGAATTAAATTTCAAGAGGCTATGACTGCTAATATTCTGTCGGGTAATCGCCGGATTCCCCCCTTTGGACTAGCGGGAGGAAAAGCTGGTAAAATAGGACGTAATGCCGTGGAAAGAAACGATGGAACTATCGAAGAATTGCTCGGCACTGCTACTGTAGAAATGAACCCTGGTGATATTTTTATTATTGAAACTCCCGGCGGTGGTGGCTATGGAAATTGCTGAACGATAACTTTAATTTTAATTAAGTACCTAAGCAAAATTAAGTAAGTGGTTATAATTAAATTAAAGATGGATCCCCCCTTAATCCCCCCTTAATCCCCCCTTATTAAGGGGGGTGTCTGACGATTTACTGATTAATTCATGACAATTATCTTAGCGATCGAAACCAGTTGCGATGAAACGGCTGTGGCTATTGTTAACAATAACCATGTGTTGAGTAGTGTAGTTTTTTCTCAAATTGATCTCCATCGTCCCTATGGCGGTGTTGTGCCAGAAATGGCCTCCCGACAACACCTAGAAACCATTAATTTTTGTCTAGAAAAAGCTTGGCAAGAAACGGGGTTAAATTGGTCAGAAATTGATGGAATAGCCGCCACAGTTGCCCCCGGTTTAGTAGGTGCTTTAATGGTGGGAATGACGGCGGCTAAAACCCTGGCTATTGTCCACGATAAACCCTTTATCGGCATTCATCATCTCGAAGGTCATATCTATGCTTCCTATCTCGCTGAATCTGATCTTAAACCTCCTTTTTTATCTCTTTTAGTCTCTGGGGGTCATACCAGTTTAATCCATGTGCAGGCCTGCGGCAAATATCAACAATTAGGAACCACTAGAGATGATGCAGCCGGAGAAGCTTTTGATAAAGTGGCAAGATTATTAAACTTAAGTTATCCGGGTGGTCCGATAATCGATCGCATGGCTAAAGATGGTAATCCGCAAGCTTTTCCCTTACCTGAGGGTAAAATATCTTTACCAACCGGCGGTTTTCATGCCTACGATTCCAGTTTTAGTGGTTTAAAAACTGCTGTTTTGCGCTTAGTAGAGAAATTCGAGCCAGATAATTTACCCGTAGCTGATATAGCCGCTAGTTTTCAAGATACGGTAGCCAGAAGTTTAACCCGTCGGACAATCAATTGTGCCTTAGATTATGGCTTAAAAACTATCGCAATCGGGGGAGGAGTGGCGGCCAATAGTGCCTTAAGAAATCATCTGCAAACTGCCGCCAAAAATCATCATTTAACCGTCTATTTTCCGCCGCTTAAACTCTGTACCGATAACGCCGCTATGATTGCTCGCGCTGCTGTTGATCATTATGATCTTGGTCATTTTTCTGACCTTTCTCTCGGTGTTCGTTCCCGTTTACCTTTAAGCGAAGTTATGCAATTATATAATACGTCAGATTTTTAGCTATCAGCCGTCAGTATTCAGAATTGAGGAGATTGCTTTTATCTATTCTCCCCGTCTCCCCACTTCATAATTCATAATTGATAATTCATAATGTTTGGCTTTTTAAATCTCAATAAACCCCCCGATTGGACTTCTCACGATTGTGTGGCCAAAGTCCGAAAAATTCTTAAGACAAAACGAGTCGGCCATGGCGGAACTTTAGATCCTATGGCCACGGGAGTTTTACCGATCGCTGTCGGATCTGCCACCCGATTACTGCCCTATTTACCCGAAAATAAGGCTTATCGGGCAAAAATCCAGTTAGGACTCAGCACCGATACCGATGATATTACCGGAAAAGCGATCGCTACTTGTCCCTGTGCCGATTTAACTTTAGAGGCAGTTAAGCCCCATTTAGCGGAATTTATTGGCAATATTGCCCAGATTCCGCCGATGTATAGTGCTATTCACCAGGATGGTCGCCGTCTCTACGAATTGGCTCGCAAAGGGGAAATAATCGCAGTGGAGCCTCGTCAGGTCAAAATTGACCAAATTACGGTTTTAGACTGGTTAGAGGGCGAATTTCCGCAAATAGAGCTAGATATTCACTGTGGATCGGGGACTTATATCCGTTCCCTGGCCAGAGATTTGGGCAAGGTGTTAGCTGTCGGTGGCACTTTAGCCAGTTTAACGCGCACGGAAAGCTGTGGTTTTCAGTTAGCCGATAGTATTAATCTGGAAGCTTTAATGGCTAATTCTGAAGGTTTAATTTCGCCTCGCATTGCCTTGGCACATCTAGACTGGATTTCTTTGACATCAGAAAGAGTTATCGATTGGTTTCACGGCAGAAAAATTAATCTAACCGATACAAATGTTATGATCGGTTCTCTGGTTGCCGTGGAGTCTTTAGAAGCTCAATTTATCGGCATTGGTGAGATAGTTGTCCGAGAAGATGAATACTGCCTACAGCCTAAAATAGTTATTCAGCAATAGGGTTAATAATTAGGGTCTGCTGAAAAAGTTTTTCGTCGGGACAGGGTGTGGGGTGTGGGGTGTGGGGTGTGGGGTGTGGGGAGAATAAATAAAATAATCTCCTATCTCCTGACTCCTGACGACCGACTCCTAACCCTAACAACAGTTTTTGATTTTTACAATAGGTCTAGTATAAACCCACTGATTATGATTTTTTTTGGCCACGATTTTTTTAGAAGCGACCAAAGATTTTAGACAAAGATTGAGCATAGAAACGGGACGATTTAAGCGTTGGCTCAATTCTTGAACTGTGATTCCTTGGGGATAAAATTGCATAAGTTCAAAAATTTGTGCGCTAGTATTTAGTCCTTTTGTCGGACTAATAATCTTGATAGCCAAGGCTAGTAATCGGGAGAAACGACAGGCCATTAGACCCTTGTTTGTCGCTGCTTTGTTCCGATCAATCTAGCCTTTTTTTCGAGAAGTTATTAGGGTTTAAAATGCTAATAAAACCTTGACGGAAATAGAGATTAATTTGTTCCCATAATCTCTTGAATAGCAGATAAAAGACGATCAATTTCCTCATCAGTGCCGATAGAAATCCGCACATAATTCTGAATGCGAGGATGTTTAAAGTATCGCACTAATATCTGACGCTCTTTGAGTTGATTATATAACTCACTGGCACTAATCTGGGGGGGAGAAGCGAGGATAAAATTAGCTTCCGAGTCAAAAACAATAAATCCCAACTCGCGCAGAGAAGTAATTAAACGGCTGCGGGTTTGACGGACTTTTTGCCAAACTTGCTCAAAATAATTATGGTGTTTTAAAGCTGCTGTGGCTAAAGTTTGAGCGATGCGATCTAAATTATAGGAATCACGCACCTTATCCATCTGTTCGATAATGGCCCTGGAAGCAAAACCAAAACCGACTCTTAACCCCGCTAAACTATAACTTTTCGACATAGTGCGACTAATGATGACATTATCGTAACGGGAGAGAAAATCGAGATGATTGTCATCACTAAAATCCACATAAGCTTCATCAATTAATACCAATCCCGACGCATTAGCACAGGTTGCTTCTAAATAGTTGCGATCAAGATGTTTCCCGACGGGAGGATTAGGAGAAGCCAGAAAAATTAATTTCGCTTCCGGACAAATAATCGGTCCGGCTAATTCAAATTTATCATTAGTGGGAAATTCGATAATATTTGCCCCGTGTACCCGGGCAATTGTCTCGTAAAGGGAATAGGTTAAATCTAAAAAAGCGACACTTTCGCCAGGGTTAACAAAAGTTCGCAGGGCGATATTAAGGATATCATCGGACCCATTACCTGCGATTATCTGATCGGCTGTTATGCCGTATAATTCCGCCGCCGTTTGCCGTAACTCTTTGGAGATAGGATCGGGATAGAGTCGGACTTTCTCTAATTGCTCTGGCAGGTGGGAAAAAATTTCCGCCGGTGGGGGATAGGGATTCTCATTGGTGTTAAGTTTGGTAAATCCCGCAGTTTGGGGCTGTTCTCCCGGAGTGTAGGCGGGGGTTTGACGAACACAATCGCGTGTAGGTAGCATGGACTCTCTGGGGCGGCAATTTCTAGCAAGCTTTCTATTGTAACAAATCCTTGCCGATGATTGGGGGTTGAATAGATGTCAACCCCCAATGGTAAAACTAATTAGGGTTCTACCCAACGGCCATCGGCTTTAATTAAATTAATCAACTCGTTGACACCTTCACTTTCGGGGACCCGTTTAATTTCCTCGCGACCGCGATAAAGGGAGATATAACCGGCCTGTTTCCCCACATAACCATAGTCTGCGTCGGCCATTTCTCCCGGTCCATTGACAATACAACCCATAACGGCGATATCGAGTCCGGTGAGGTGTTGAGTCGCTCCCCGCACTTGCTGCAGGACATCTTCTAAATTAAAAAGAGTGCGACCACAGGAAGGACAGGCAACGTATTCGACCATAGTTTTCCGCAGTCCCAGGGCCTGGAGAATGCTGTAACAGACGGGAATTTCCTTTTCGGGAGCTTCCGTCAGAGAAACGCGAATCGTATCACCAATACCGTCCGCTAAGAGAGTGGCAATCCCGGCAGTGGATTTAATTCGTCCGTATTCCCCATCTCCTGCTTCAGTAACACCCAAATGTAGGGGATAATCCATACCTAACTCGTCCATGCGCTTAACCATGAGACGATAGGCGGCTACCATCACTGGCACCCGGGAAGCTTTCAGGGAAACGACCAGATTGCGAAAATCGAGGGATTCGCAGATGCGGATAAATTCTAAAGCCGACTGTACCATTCCTTCGGGGGTGTCACCGTAGGTAAAGAGCATTCTTTCGGCCAGAGAACCGTGGTTAACGCCGATTCGCATCGCTTTACCTTGATCTCGCAGAGAAATCACTAAAGGTTTCAGGGTTTCGGCAATTTTTTCGCCAATTTCATCAAATTCTGCTTGACTGTACTCGCTGCGGTCGGCTTTCGGTTTCTCGAAAACGTACAAACCGGGGTTAATCCGCACTTTATCGACGTGCTTGGCCACTTCTAGGGCGATTTTCATGCCGTTGTGATGTACATCGGCTACTAACGGCACGGGTTGATAGGTGGCGAGCAGTTTTTCCCTAATTTTAGCTAAAGCGGTGGCGTGGGACAGACTCGGCACGGTGACGCGGACAATTTCACAGCCGATTTCATGGAGGCGACGGATACCGGCCACGGAACCATCTATATCAAGGGTATCCTCGTTAATCATCGACTGCACGACCACGGGATGACCACCACCGATGGTAACGCTACCTACCCGGACGGGACGGGTTTTGCGCCGGTGAATCGTGGTGTCGAATTCGGAGGCAGTTGCGGGGGGGTTGAGCGTCGATTCCAAGGTTTGCATAGGACTATGACCAACAATCACTCTCCCTATTCTCTCAAAGAACAGCAACAGATTCTAGCCACTCTAATAAAATTGGGTTAAAACGGTCAGGACATTCATCCTGTAAACAATGACCGGCCCGTTCAAATTCTACATATTTAATCCTAGGATTAAGGGAGACAAAACCCTGCGCTAACTGGATGGGAACCATGCGATCTTGCTTGCCCCAACACAATAAAATCGGGATTTCTAAGCGTGGTAAAATTAACTTTGCCGGTGGACAATATTCGGGATGATTGACAGCTTGTGCCAGGGAAATAAAGGCCTCGGCTGCCCCCTCATCTAGGGTTGGGGCGGCGATAATTTGTACTAATTCGTCGCTAACGGCTTTCTTGTCTTCGTAGGCGATTCCTGTCCATTTTTTCAAGACTTGCGGACGACGCAGATAGTAAAATATCGGTTTTAATAGCCAAGGAGAAGTGAAAAAGTTCTCGATAGGAGTGACGATATTTAATAACCAATTGGCGATCATTTCCCGCCGACGGCTGACATCGGGTAAACTGAGCATAACTAATCCGGCTACCATTTCCGGATATTTACCCGCTAGGGCCATACTAACTAAAGAACCGATCGAATTTCCCACTAATACCACCGGTCTATTGATAAAAGTTTGCCAGAAATCGTGTATTTGTTCCACCCAGAGATTAACGGTATAGGGAACCTGCACTTTGCGCGAACCACCAAAACCTAATAAATCTACCGCGTAAACTCGATGATTTTGGCTGAGAATAGGAATATTATGGCGCCAATGTTCGATCGCCGCTCCAAATCCATGCAGTAAAATTAAAGGGGGATTATCGGCATCTTGGCGGTTTTTTGCCGGCATAAAACTATAACGAATTTGCCAACCGCGCCACACCCAATCCCGTTGATAACCGATGCGTTCTGTCCAAGCTGGTGAAGTTGTCACTTAAGTCAAACAATTAAGAGGGTTTCAGGAAATATCACTCTAAGTAGGTAGGAGTTAAAAATTATCAGATGCCCCCCTTATTAAGGGGGGACTAAGGGGGGATCGGCACCCCCCTTATCAAGGGGGGAAGGGGGGATCGAACCTAAAATCCATTTTTAATTTAATTATAACCAGCTACTTAGTTTTATCATACTGGTTTCCCCGTCGCTAACCCACAACCGAATAACATTTTTGTACTACTTTTCCCAAATATATTTAAATCTAGGGTTGATCTAGCCTATGCTAAAAAGAGGGGGATTAAAATCGCTCCTAGACTTTAATTGCAAATTTAGGATACTGCACAGATGGGCAATCTATTTGATGATGTCAGTCGCTTTCTTGAAACCCAACTGGAAGAATTTCTCAAAAGTCATCCCCAATTAGAATTACAGGCGCTGGTGGAACAACTGCGCGAACAGGAGCGCGATACTGCTAAACTGATTACCGCCCTAGAAAATGAGCGTCAACGTCTCGAACAGCAAATTTTGGCCACTGCCCAAGATATCCAAACTTGGCACGCTAGAATTGATAAAGCTAAGGCCGCTGGACGGCAGGACTTGGTTAAGGCTGCCAGTGAACGCGAGGCGGCTCTATTTCGTCAGGGTAATCAACTTTGGGGACGGATGGAAGGAGTGAAAAAACGTCTGACTCAATCCCAAGAGTTACTGCAACAAGTCCAACAACGTCGTCAGGAAGTGCAAATTAAAGCTGAAAAAGCCCCTAAAAATCAGTCGCGTGACTGGGAAACCAGTTTTTGGGATCAACCCCAAGAATCGGACTATCAGCGCTCGAACTACGATAATCTCGATCTAAAATTTAAAGAATGGGAAATGGAAGAAGAATTGAAAAAATTAAAGCGAGAAATGGGACGATAATTTTTCAGTGAGCAGTGAACAGTAAACAGTAAACTGATAACTCACATCTGATAACTGATCACTTGATCACTGATAACTGAAATCCCCAACACCTAAAAATTCCCCAGAATTGTTCCTCTTAGAAAACGATGGCATCTCAAGCACAAAATCCTGAAAATCAACCCTCCTCTACCCTCGAAGAAATCCGGGCCGCTCGTTTAGAAAAAGTGGCAGGATTGCAAAAAGCTGGCTTAAATCCCTACGCTTATCAGTGGAAATCTACCGCTCACGCTCAACAATTACAAGAGCAGTACGCTGACTTAGCACCGGGGGAAGAAATTAGCACAGAAGTAGCCATTGCTGGTCGGATTATTGCCCGAAGAATTATGGGTAAACTAGCCTTTTTTAACCTGCAAGATGAAACGGGAACGATTCAATTATACCTCGATAAAAAACGCATTAGTGAAACCATGGCCGCCGTGCCGAATGCCTTTAACACGGTAATTAAACTGACCGATACGGGCGATATTTTAGGAGCAAAAGGCACAATTAAACGCACAGAACGCGGGGAATTATCTATCTATGTAAACGAGTACGAAATTCTCACCAAATCCCTCTTACCTCTCCCGGATAAATGGCACGGTTTAACCGATGTAGAAAAACGTTATCGACAAAGATATGTGGATTTAATTGTTAATCCCGAAGTGCGACAAACTTTTCGCCGTCGCGCCCAAATTACCGCTGCCATTCGCAGATATTTAGACCAAGAAGGTTTTATTGAAATTGAAACTCCCGTGCTACAAAGTGAAGCGGGAGGAGCCGATGCTAGACCGTTTATCACCTATCATAATACGCTGGAGATGGAGTTATATCTCCGCATTGCCACCGAGTTACATCTAAAAAGATTGATAGTCGGGGGTTTTGAAAAAGTCTTCGAGTTAGGCAGAATTTTTCGCAATGAAGGGGTTTCTACTAAACATAACCCTGAGTTTACTTCCATCGAAATATATCAGGCCTATGCCGATTATTATGACATGATGGAGTTAACCGAAAACATTATTGTTAATGCCGCACAAGATGTTTTAGGTACGCTGAAAATCAGCTATCAAGACAGGGAAATTGACCTAACTCCGCCTTGGCGACGAGTGACTATGCACGAATTAGTCCAAGAAATAACCGGGGTTGACTTTAATAGTTTTGAGGATTTCGAGTCGGCTCGTATTGTCGCAGAAAATGCTGGTATTGGCGTTCCAGAGGACTGTAAAACCATCGGTAAGCTCTTAAATGAAGCTTTTGAACAAAAAGTCGAAGAAACCCTAATACAGCCCACTTTTGTGCTAGATTTTCCCGTGGAAATTTCCCCTTTAGCTAAACCCCATCGCTCAAAAACTGACCTCGTAGAAAGATTTGAATTATATGTGGTTGGACGGGAATTAGCCAATAGTTTTTCTGAGTTAACCGATCCCATCGATCAACGGCAAAGATTGGAAGCACAGGCACTCAAAAAAGCGGCTGGAGATTTGGAGGCCCAAGGCGTTGATGAGGACTTTTTAACCGCTTTAGAATACGGAATGCCCCCCACGGGAGGCTTAGGAATTGGCATCGATCGCCTGATCATGTTATTAACCGATTCTGCCAGTATTCGCGATGTGATTGCTTTCCCCTTATTAAAAAGTCAAAGTACAGCGATTAAATCTTTTGACTACGATGAGGACAAAAAAATTCTGAAAGTAGAATTTAATCACGGTGGTATCTATCTTTATCATGATCTACCTTTGGCAGTATATAAAGATTTTCAGTCTGCACCATCGAAAGGACAGTTTTTTGTCGGACAAATTCGCGATCAATACAGTTTTGATAAGGAATTGTAAAAGTTAGGGTCACTTCAGTTATCAGTTTCTGGAGGCAAAAGGCTCCCAGAAAAAATCTGGCAATTCTCCGTAAATTCTCAAAAAGTGCTGGTAGAGAAGCCATAACCTAGCTGCCAGGCAGCTAGGTTATGGCTCGAATCACCTCAGGTAAAGGTGGGATTTGCCCATCTCCTCCTAACCGCGAGCGGAGAAAATGCCAAAAAGAGAGGCCCAACTTTTTTTAGGCCGACAAAGGTATCTCTGGCTCGCCCTGACTAACTTTGCAAGCTAGGGGTAATATCCGTCGTCCAAACTGGTTGCTCAATCGAAATACCATTAGGTTTAACGGTTTCAAAATTAATCTTACTCAGATCGACGGAAAATATATTGTTATTAAACTGAGTAAAAAAGTAGTAAACCAAATTTTTATGATCTCGCACAACCCCCCACTGAGTATAATCTAATTTGCCGTCATTGACTTCCACTACTGAGCCTTTGGGAGTACCAAAGTTTTGTAAAATTCGCAGGGCCAAACCGACTGCTTGCTCCTGATTTTCTGGGGTATAGTTTTGAGTAGATTGCTGTAACATGGTCGCCTTAATAAAACGAGAAGGAGCCGTATAATCCCCAGGCATTCCCAAGCAACCACTGCCATTAATTTCCTGACCCCACCACACTTGAGCGTTATTCTTTAGACTCAAATTGACATAATTACTTAAATTGTCTAAGTGATAGGGATAGGGGGGAGCGTTAGTCATTACGCCATTAGCCGGTTCATAGGTCTGCATTTGCCCATTAGTAAACTCAATGACTAAATTAGCCCCAGTACTGTCGCTCACGACATAATGTAACACAAAACGCACGGGAATACGCTCGTTGATATTGAGTACTGTGACATTTTCTAGGGCAGATTTTAAAGCAGCAACACTGGCAAAATTCCCTAAAATCCAATCCCCTAAACAAATATTATAAATAGTGGGACTTTTAGCTGATTCTGAGGTGGGATATTGACTATCGGCTAACCATAATAACCCAACAGAAACCCCTGCTTCATTCAGACCATCGCTAATTTGTTTGACTCCTTCTGGACCACATTCCATACCTACATAACCGTATTGATTAGTCCATTTCAGGGGATTGGTTAAAGGCGTTACCACTACATCAGGAAAAGATTGACCCCGGGGAGTGACTTTGAGTTGGGTCATTAAATCGGCGGCGAAATCCATCGTGCGAGCGGTAATACGGTAGGGCGTATTAGCTCCTGTAGAAAACAAGGCCAAATTCGTACACATGATTGTTGTTGCTCCTAACAAAGACAAAAAACGATGAGAGTCAGGTGATCACGCTTAATTAGAGCGATAAAAGTCATTAAAATCAGCGTAACTAAGCCACTAATTCTGTAGTAAGAAGGTTAGTTTTCCTTGATCAGGCATTAATTAATGCCTGGGAATCATTAGAACCTAATCCTGTATATTTTGACATACAAGGAATGGTTTAAAAGCTGTTCAGGATTGAGAGTTCATGCAACCCATTGGTCTCACATAGGAAAGACAATCTCCAGGACAGAGGAAAAACTGGTCGATGGGCTTTGATCAGAAACAGCGGTGTTGACAATCAGCGTTGCAGCCGAGGGAGAAGTTTCATTATCAACAAGAGAGTAGTAGTTCAGCCCAGTCGCACCACAATTTACCAGAAAATGAAGTTTGTCATCAGCATAAATGGAAAAAGGTGAACCTGGAATTTGGCTATTCCATAAACTAACGGTACCAGCCGAGGGATCATAAACGTAAATACTGCCAATAGTATTATTCTCGGCTCCCGATGACACAGGAACCGTTCCGATAAGCAATGCCCCTTTAGGGAAACCATTCCCAGAACCACTGGGGGGGGCGTATGCCATCGATAAAATTAGCTGAGGTACACTCTCACTGCTGGCAGTCCAGATAATTGTACCCGGAGACTGTAGATCAGTCACCGAATTAGAAACCAGCTGCGTTTGGGTTGCTGTGTACACCAGCTGATTTGACAAACTTAAATCAGCAACCACCGTGGCAACACTATTGCTGGTGTACCCAATTAACCCAGTGGCATTGGGTAGTACCCCATTGTTAGCAGAGGAAATTGGAAAATAGAAAGAACCATTCTGGGAGCCTTGACATAATCCTGTGACAATTAAGAAGTCACTCAAGTCATTGCTGTTACCAGTAGTACCCGGAAGGCTCATGGTACCGCTCGAAAGGCTAATCAGGCTTAGAGATACGGCACAACCAGTTGACGAGTCGTAGTTTTTATTAGCTCCTTGGTAAGAAAAAGAAGGTACTCCCTGATTCCAACTAACGCTATAGGTGTAAAGATTGCCATTTTCGCCACCAACAAAGAGTAGGTTTAAAGGAGGATAATAAAGGATACTTGCTATTGCGGTATCAATGTTACTGGTATCCACCTTTGCTACCTCCGAAATATTGCTCGAACTGAAGCCAGTGCTACTAGAGGGAGGGTTACAGGAGTAAAGCCATAAATTGCCTGCTATTGAACCCACCAGAAAATAGTAAGGGGGACTTTCTTGTCCTGCGCTGAGAATCCACGCTAGTGTTGATGTCGAACTCCCTTGCGTGTCAATGTCGTAGGCAAAAGAACATTCGTATTCGGTGTTAGAGGTAGGTACAATTTGACCGACTCCAATACCATTGGTAGTCGCACAAACAACAAGGGTACCAAAATAGTTTACGGATCCAGTGAAAGCCTGAACACTTTGATTGTAGGGAAACGAAATTGCAGTACTGTAAGTTGAAATTGCTCCTGAATAAGTACCCGATTCAGGCGTTTCTGGGGCAACTATTTGTAAAGTCCCGGTAAAGCTATTCAGACCACTGCCATTTATGGAAAAGGTTAAGCTTGCTGATGACCAATTACCCCCGGTTGCAGGCCAAGTTAACAAGGATGTAGAGGGATCAAAACTCCAGCCATTAATCAGGGAACCATCAAGATATACTTGAACACTGGACGATTCCGTATCTAGACTAATAGTTAATTGCGGCGGGACTGCCCAGGGCGAATAAGTGGTTTGGGTATAATTTCCGAGCCATGGCACTAGACCCACCGAAATAGGCGACCAAGTGGCAGGAGAAAATGTCAAACACACCGCTTGCAACTGGTTGAGATAATCTCCGCTGCTGCCTTGAAAACCGATGAGGGTCGAACCGGAAGGAACACTCCAACTGCCCTTGCTGGCTGATTGACAGTCAGTAGGCACCAGTAAAGAGGTTTGACCAAAGTTGGTACTAAATTGCAGTGCGTTGACATAATCACCGGCGAGGTAGTTGATGCCAGTAATAAATTCGCCTTTCCCTAGATTCAGTGCTGGCCAGGCATTGACACTGGCACCGCCATGAGCAAATTGTTGCGTACCATTAAGCGTTTGGTAGGTTGTGCCGATTTGATATACATAATCACTGCCCCAGATGGATACTGAAATTAACACCGGCAATTGGCTTAACGGTATCGGCGTAGGATTACTGGTGTTATTGCTACAAGTCGCTGTGGTGACAGTGCCGCCGTTTATGGTTTCGCAGCTAATGGCAATTTGGCTGTTGATGTCCCAGAAATCGGTATTTGCTGGCTTACTGCCCCAGATTGGGCTAGTAGTAACACGGTAGTTAACACTGGGTACGCCGTTTATAATACTTTGCGGCATAGTAAGTGCAGGGGAAGCACCAAATGGGTTGAGTACCAAAGCGGTTTGCTGTGTCCGTAGTGTTTGATAATCACTGTTAAGCTGGGTGCATTTTAAGACAAACTCCCCGTCCGAGTAGTCGTAGCGTTGATAAAAATCGGCAACGACCTGCATTTGGTTGTTGATAGTGGCTATAGCACCCAGATAGAAAGCAATAGCGCAAGAAGTGTCACGATTATTCACCAGCGTTTGCCAACTGCTGCTGACTTTGCTCACCAGAGTCTCATAACCAGCAGTAGTGCGACTGAGTGCCACACCTAAGCCGGTGACATTTTGATCGCTCAGGCCCAAGGCAAAATCGATCAGGCTTTGGATAACCTCATTACAGGTCACGCTGTCAGCAGGATTGCTGGTGGTTGTGGTGCTGGTAGCATAGGGAATCGACAGCTTACTGATTTCAGGATTGAGCACTTTCATTAGCAGTGCCGCACCCTTATTGGTGCTAGAACTGCTGGAACTGCTGGAACTACTGACGCTGTTATAGGGATTAGGCAGCGGCGTATCACTGCCACGAATCAATTGATACGCATAGAAGTCGAGGGTCAATGATGACACCGCACTGGTAACTTGATGGGAAAAATTAGCACCTAAAGTCACCGGCGGTTCACTGGGTACAATCCCTTGTGCGCTTAAGCTGTTGAGTACCGATTGCTGTTCAGACAGGCTGCTGCATTCAAACACGAATAGTGCCATGTATTCCAGTCCTAACCCTACCGATGACACATAGCTATCGCCATAAGCGCTATAAAACTGCTCCGGTGAACTGCTCAACAAACTTTGTGCATTACTGGTTAATTGCGGAGTGCCATTGATGATCGGGCTGGTTTGTTCGTGGGAGACATAGATCACCAACGTTACCGCCAAATCGCTAATCTTGGCTGTACGCATGACTTTGCGATGCAGGGAATCACCGTCAGCGCCACCGCCAAAGGCGTATTTCAGTGTATGGGACACACTTTGACCGGAAGAACACACCTGATACCACTGTTTGCCGGTAGCTTTTTGAGCGCCGATAGTCAGCGCTGATAAATCGAAGGCGCTATTGGGCATGGCGCTATTGGTAAAGCTGTTAAAGCCAATGCCAACCCCAGTTACGGGTAGGGAAGGCCAAGGCGTGGACAGGTCATAAAGCAATGGTTTTGACCAAATTGATGGATTGAGATTGAGTAAAATCAATTGCAACTGATTCAGATACTTACCGCTAGAGCCTTGAAAACCGAGCAAGACTTGATTTTCTGCCGCTGTCCAGCTAATTTTGCCACCAGTGCTTTGAGGCGATAGCGGGTAAGTATAAGTCTGCCCCATGGTGGTGGTGAAGCTCAGCTGATTGATGTAATCGCCGCAAGTCCCGCCGACACTGCTGATAAATTCACCGGCGCGTAAATTCAGGCTAAAACTAGGCCCGCCACCGCCGCCGCCATGACTAAAACTTTGTACCCCTGCTGTGTAGCTGTAGGTTGTGGTTAATTGATCAATATAATAGCCGCTGTGTAACTCAATGCTGGCAATGGTTGGTAAGTCTTTTAAGGCAATCGGTGTTGGCGTGTTGTTTGCCGGATTACTGCCGTTAAAGCCTGGATTGCTGTTAAAAAATGCCTGGCCCGCACAAATATCCTGAAACGGACTAGAATTAACGCCACCCCATATTGCCGAGATATTGTTGAGGCTGTTACACGGCGCGACGGTGACACTATAATTAAGACTGGGCGAACCGACTGTTAACGCCAGAGGCGGATTGAGACTGGAACTGAGTGGGACAACTTCTAGCGGCGAGGCGATAACACTGTCAAGCCAGCTATTAAATCCATTAATGGCGCTGATGACGAGTCCGCTGTTGTTCTCAGCGCCCATGATGAAAAAGTCGATATTGACATCACCGTTGTAATTGTATGTTGTATAAACCTGGCTAATGGTCAAAATTTCTGCCCAAACGCCATAAAGCTGCGTCAGAGTGGGCGCAACTTGCAGTTGATAAGTCTGGCGATTGGTGACTATCGGCTGAAAGCTACTCAAAGCAGAACTAGGTAGCAAAGTTTCATAGCCCATAGTCATAAATGACAGCACACAGGGCGTATCAATGTCTTTAGCAGAAAAACTGCTCGCCGCCTGAACCAAATTTTCGGCATCGGTTTTGACATTACCAGTTATATTCGGCAACGTGAAACTACTGCTACCGATAACCTGTTGGTAACAGGTCAAATTAACCCCTTTAGAACTTTGTGCATTGCTCAAATCAGAACTTAAGCTGGCATTGAGGGATGCCGATTTAATCGACGCGCTGACACTCAAGGTTTTTTGCACCGTTTCCTGCACGGCACTGCTATCGCATTGAAACACAAATACTGCTACATACAATCCGCCGTTAACTGTAGCGCAGACAAATGAATCGCCATATTCGATGAGAAATTGCTCTGCGCTTAAATTAGCCAACGTGGGCGATAACGCGCATTGCGTATAAACTGGACTCGATGTCACCACACGGCTAATCAGCACCACGCTAACATCGGTATCGGTCACTTGTATGGTTTTCGTTGTGGTTTTGCTGTGGCTGAGTTTAAAGCCAAGAACGCCAATGGAAAATCCGGTGGTTTTGCTCAAAGTTTCGGCTAATGACTGGCGACTGGCGCAAATTTTAATGATTGCCTCGTTTTGCGCCCCCTGATTAACGCTGACACAAGCACTACTGTTCAGTGCAGAATTCGGCAAGCCGCTACCCAGAAAAGAGTTATAGCCCACCCCCAAGGTACTAACCGGCAGCGTGGTGACAAATGGCATTGTCTCAATCGATGGTGCTAACCATTTTGCTGGCTGTACAGAAATGCAAATTGGCTGCAATCCCACGAGATTATTGCTGTTGCAATATCCTTGAAAGCCAATCAGCGTCGCCCCCTGTGGCAAAGTCCAGCTAAAACTACTGCCGCTGGCGTTTGATGGTTGGGTGATGCTCTGATTAACACTATCGGTAAAACTCAACTGGGCAATCACGCCGCCGGAAACTTGACCGCTCATATTGCTGATATATACATGATTGTGCAAGCTATTGCCACCATCATCCTGGTTGTCACGGGTTAAAAACAGGGTTGCGTCATGACAGGAAGAGACATTAGCCGCGCCATGAGCAAATGGATTGCTATAATTCAGCGTGTTGTAAGAGGCATAAAACTGAGCGACATTGTTATTACCCCAGACAGTGATCGTATAAAGCACTGGAATATTAGACATTGCCGCCGCTATGCCGGTAGTTTGGCTGGTTATTCGCGAATAATTAAGCGAAGCACTTGGGCTATTATTACCAGAAATTGAGCCGTTAATTCCCGCATTCAGCGCTGTTGTGGCGGTAGTTGTGCTGCTGGAGGAACTCACCACGGAGCCGACATCAATATCCTGAAACGGCTCATTACTGGTATTGCCATACAGTGGCTGCGTCGGCACTAAATAATTAAATACTGGTGTGCCATTCATCAAGCTCAGTGGCGGATTCATTGAACTGGGAATGCTCGGTGTTTGCGTTGGATTACCAGCAACACTACTAATCCAGGCATTGACGTTGTTTATATCGCTATTTAACTGCTTTTGGTTGGTGATAAATGTGGTATCGCCGCTATAGTTATAAGCCTGATACGCGGTAGCAATCCACTGATACTTAGTGGCAAGATGCCCTAAATTTGTCACTGTTGGGGCAATATAATCGATATAAATTTGTCGATTAGTCGCAATATTGATAAATGAGGCGCTTAAGTTACTGCCAAACAGAGTTTCATAGCCAGTTAAGGCAAAATCAAACACTACTGGCGTATTTGCGTTCAAGCTCTGTGCAGCTGAAACTATGCTGCCGATAAAACTATTCACATCTGACCCAAAAGTCGGCAAACTGGCATTGCTGCCAACTAAAGATTGATAAATCTGACAACGCACAGTGGTATTGTTCAACGTTGCTGTTAAGCCAGCAATCAAATTCGCACCCACCTCTGGCGAAATATTATCGCAAACATTCACCGTTACCTGCGCTGTTAAAGCCTCCTGTAAACTGCGCTGGTCTTCTTGGGTTTGGCAAGAAAAAACAAAAACTGCGACATATTCTGCCCCTTCAGTCAATTCAGACACAAAACTATCGCCATACTGCTGATAAAAATTCAAGCATTCGGTTTGTGTTGTGGGTACAGGAATACTACTGCTTAATTGGCATTGACTCAGCGCTTGATGAATGTTCTCGACCCGCGCATAAACAATAACGCTGACCGACGTATCATTGATGGATAAGGCATTAGATAAGCTCAGGGTTGAACTTACCGACGGGTCGCTAAAGGTAGAATCGGAACTAGAACTAGAATCAGAAATAGAATCGGGACTGGAACTGGCTTTTTTTAGGTTAATCTGCGCCGAAACACCCAAGGAATGGGTAATGGTATTATTAAAGTCCTCAGCGGAATAACAAATTTTAAAAAAACTTTGGGAATCAAGTCCTAATTGAGTAACCGTTGGATTTGCTGCCAAAGCACTCGTCATTTGTTGGCCGGTAAAACAATTAAAACCAACGCCGATTCCGCTAATTAATTCGGTGCTATTAGGAACGCGAATAACATTCATGGCTTTTCTCCTGATTGATGTTTTGTAATGAAAGAAATTTTTAGATTGCCTCACCTAAGAAATCGGGTTTCTTGCAAGAAAAAGAAACCCAATTTCTGTTAAAAATGTCTTAACTCAAATTGTTCGCTATTGTATCTAATTCCTGCTGTGTTAAATTTAAAGCATCAGAGACATTTTGCGTGATAGGCCAGTCAATATCCAGCAGATTAAAATAAGCTTGAATGTGTTGAAAATAAGCCTCCTGAAGAAACTGTTTTACTGCCGTACTTTCTGTTTGAGAAAACACGCCACAGGAACCTTTCATGGCGTAAGTTGTGGGGTTAAGAGGCTGATAGTTACAGTTTTTGACTTTGTTAATTTGCTTCTCAACTATTGCCGAAATGGTTAAAGATTCAGGAATGTTACAGGGTTTGTAAAGAGATGGAATCTGCTTTAATTGTTGAATATTCCAGGCGTGGGGAACAATGTCTAAACTATTCCAGATTCGGCTAGATTGGTTAAGACCTGGCTGTGTGGTTCCGTAGTAATCGGAAAAGTTTTGATCTCCAGGAGTTGCTCCGGCGGAAAACTGTGTCTGTACAGTGACTTGTTTACCTGTGGGATTCCAGGTTTTTTGATTTTCGTAAAGCCATAACGCCATAACTGGAGATAATGCACCACCTAAACTGTGACCTGTGGTCATAACTTCTATTGGTTGATTGGGTTGGCTTTGAATTTCCTTAGTCAGAAATTCTAAGAGAGATAAATTCGAGGAATCTTTCATGTTTTGCAAAATTGTTATTCCTTCATTCGTCCCTTCAGAAATTTTGCCTCTTTCTGGATATTGTGTTGACCATACAACCATATTGCCGGTATCACAATCTTCCTGTAACCAGTCAAAAACAGACTTGGGGTTGGTTGCGGCGATTGCCACGACATATTGGGGGTTATTGGTTGCCGAATTTTGTCCTTTAGCTACATACATAATATTACCCCAGGTGGAACTGCCAGAAGGTTGGTAAATTACCGGTCCCCAAACCACTGTCCATTGACCAATTTTTGCCTGGACACTGGGATTAGCTAAGTCACTGATTATGGTACTACTGTCACTGATATTAGCAAACATCGAAAGACAGAAGATGATTTGTTGTTGATCGTAGCTAGGACTCATTGAATTGTCTCCTAAATTTAGCAATGGTTGTTTTGAGAATGATTTGAGAGGCTACTTCCTCAAGCAGTGGGTAAACAGTCAGTCTGGATAGACGTTCATAATAGACAGCCAAATAGTATCTGTATATTTTACTTTTTCTGTACTACCCAGAAAGATTTCAAAATAGGAACTACTGTTATAGACATGACGAATAATGTTACAATATTCGCTGTCTTCAATTACATCAAAATTCGCCGCTTTATTCGGAATCAAAGTAATAGACTGCATCCCTTGATCCGCTGCAAAACAAAGATGAATATCTAAGGGAGTTCCCCGCCAGGCTGGATCATCAAAGCCAAAAACAGAAAACAATCTCGCATTGGCAAACACTAGGGGAATATTGTAGGGTTTAAACTCAAAAGGAATCGTTCCTGTATAGGCTTCACCCTGTCTGTCTCCGACAAAACTACAGGGAAAATTATTAAAATTCCAGAGAAAAGATCCCTCCTCATTTCTGACGGTGATGACATAGGGATCTTTGCATCGGTATAAAACCATAGATTGATGATTTCCTTAAATATTTGATTGAGTTTTGTTAATGAAAAGGCGATCAAATCCTTAGCGCTCATTTAATCCCTAGCAAAACTAGGACAAAATTAACCCCTGAGGTACTCCCCCTTCGTCATCAATGTAGGTAATATCCTGATCGATATCTAGCCCCAGATAAACGACTATGGTACTGACAAATCAGACGGAGAAAAGGATGACAGTTCTTTCTATCGGGAAAAATCTCTGTACTCCTTGCTCAATCTAAAATCACTGGGCGAGAATGCCCACAACTCAGATGTAATGGTTACATGATAATCATACATACACTGCCCCTTCGATTGTCAATTACCCTACGCTATTCTTAAGGATTTTTTTTAGATTCGCCCAACTGAATTAGGACTTATCAAGGTAAATTCTCATAATTCCTTTTTACCTTTGACTTCCTGCCAAGTATTACCGACTCCCTGTAAAACCCCGCGAACTACTAAACCAATACCGCGACCGATAACTTGGATAAGAATATAGACTACTCCCTTACCCACCACCCGAAAAAAAGCGCGTAAACGAGGAGATAAAGAGTCTCTTAATTCTAAGGCGATCGAAACTAACCAGGGTATGCCTGTTAAACTGTTTAATTCTTCCTGTCGGGGGGAATAAATGGCTAGAGATTTGATTTGTCCCTCGCTATAGTGAAATAATTGATATTGACTTTCAAAGATATCTTTAGGTTCCTGCCAATATTGTTGTCGTCGGTATTTCCAAGATAGTTCATTGCGGATTTTAGCTAATTTTCTGGCGATGAGAAATTCTGAACGGTAAAGTTTTTGTTTGACTCTTTCCGATTCCGAGAAGTTATTGAGAATAATTACCGTCACTGCATTGGCAAGATTATGAATGAGATTTTGCAGCAGAATTTCGGCTCTGGCGATGGTTTCAGGAGCATTAGCTCGGTATTCTACTCCGTCAATCGTTAAACTATTTTCGTACACTAAATAGGAAAATAAGTCAAGAGTAAAAGGAATTTTATTGAGTATTTCTGTTTGAATTGCCTCTCTTTCTTCCAGAATAATTTCGTTAAGCCTACTTTTACTAATTTCATCATAAACCGAGGCATTAATTTCTAAAAATTTACGGGTAACTTTCTCCCAGATATCGTAAATAATCAGATTTAAGCGACTGGTTAATTCCCCGCAGCTAATCTGTAAATATCTCATCTCATCGACATTTTTACGAATTTCATCGAGAACTAAATACAATAATTCCCGTTGCCGATTATCCTGTAAAACATCAATTTCAAAACTGATCTTGGTTCTATTGATTAAAGGCGATCGAATAACTGCTAAAGTCGATTCAAAAACCGCCGAAACACAGAGGGGACGCTCGCGGCTTAAAATTGGTAATTCCCGATCGATATTGTTGATTATTACCTGGGGTGTGACTGAAGCTGAATTGTAATAGCTACCTTCGAGGGGAATTAGTTTTCTCACTAGCCATATTGCTGCTAAAAGTTCTCGTTTTCTTCCCTGCCAATAAAAGCGATCAAAGCCGGATAAAGACTGTTGATTAAGATGGAGATCAATTAAATGTAATTCACTTTCGATGCGATTTAATCCCGTTTTGCCCGCAGTGATTAACCAATGACTAGGGGCTAAACTTGCACGGGTAGCAATGGTGAGGGGAGAAGGGACAACATCGTGGGATTCATCCCGGGAAATTTGCCCTAAAATAGTGATAAATTGCTCTAAATTTGTGCCTTTGGGAATATAACCAGCAATGCCTAATTCTCTGGCGATTAGTTGCTGTCGGGAGTCGAGAGGAAAGGTTAATAAAACAATTTTACTTTCAGGATAGCGAGAGTGGAGAATTTCACAGTAAGACCAATCAAAGAGAGGATCAATAATAATAATTTCGGGGGACGGATTAAGAGTCAAAGCGAAAATTGTTTCTAAATCCCCTTCGGTGACGATAGTAATATTTTCTATCTGCGACAAGGCCTGCACCAGACCCAAGCGAAAAATCGGGTCATTATCGATGATAATTAGGGTGAGAGGGCGATCGATCACAAGAGTTGCAGCCTGTCAACGGATACTATTCACAGGGGCAATTATACAGTGATCTGGCTCATTTGTTTTGTTTATAGCCATAGAAATCGATGCGATAATCGGTAATTTTTACCCCCGTCGATGCCTCGATCTGTTTAATTAATTCCGGGGGAAGTTCGATATGCACATCGATTATTTGTTGACTGTCCAGACAATTGACGTGACTGTGGGAATCGCTGATGTTGCCGTAGAGTCTGCCGTCCCAGCGTTCCACAGATTCGATAATGCCTTGACCCGATAGAGCCTCTAGGTTTTGGTACACTGAGGTATGACCGATGTTTTTTCCTTGCAGATTGAGACGATCATAAATTTCTCGCGCTGATAGGTGTTCCTGCGCTTGCCACAGCAATTCTAAAATATAGCGACGCTGACGACTAACCCGCATTCCTAAAGTTTGACACCTTTCGATCGCATCTTCTAAACACCGGATCGGTTTTTGTTTTACCTCCACATTGTCCATAGTTGTATCCCTTGACCTCCGCCCTAATACATACTCATTACCAGTTTAGCTTAGTCTTTCGATCGATGTCCACATTGTCCCAGTTTTTAGCCAATCCTCTTGAAAAATATTTTGGTCGTCTTTAGACTTAGGGGGTACATTAATTTATTTCCAAGGCCATGGCCACCAAATCGCCAAAATTATTCGAGTCATTGCGGTCATAGACCGCAATGACTGTCACTACTGTTAGCCTCACTCTGGCCGCTGCTTCTAGTGCTAGTGCCGCCACAGTGTTCGGTTTCCAAGATGCCTACGCTCCCATTAATTGGACATTTGCCAATAGTAATGCCGACGGGTTCGTCGATACCACCGGCGCTCCCGCTTCCATTAGCCTGACTGGGGGGGACAATGGTTCTGGCACTTTTGGAACCACAGACTACACCACCACTGCGGCTGCGGCTGGGACGGTGACGTTTGATTGGAACTACTCGACTCCTGATGCGCCTTTCTGGGATCCCTTTGGCTATCTGCTCAACGGCAGCTTCACCCAAGTAACTGATAATTGGGGAGGTGTTGTCCAAAACGGGACATCGACGTTTAACGTCCTAGCTGGCGACAGTTTCGGTTTCCGTATTTTCACTGTGGACAACATTGTTGGACGGGGCAGTGTGACGATTTCTAACTTTTCGGCCCCTATTCCCGAACCGTCAGCTGTGCTGAGTTTGCTGGTGCTAGGAGGCTTAGGCGCTGGACTGAAGTACCTTAAGCGCAATTGATTTGACCTAACCCCCCAACCCCTTACCTACAGGTTACAGGTAAGGGTTTTTTTGTCAATACTCAAGACTATTTCTCGATCCACATTACACAATTCTGGCTTTAAGTCAATAGCCTTTACAAAACTTAAAAAATTGTCACATAAAGAAATGTCACCATTAGGGGCTTTTTTTGGGCAAGAGAATCAACACAGTCCCCTGATTGTCTTGGTTTTCCGTTGATTTAAGGTTTAATGCTTAAACTAAGCCCACAGCATACCACGATCATACCATATTATTAAATCTAGGCAACCCCGATTTACAGCTAAATTTTGGCAAATTCTGGGAAAATCAAAATCTTGTAACTTACTTGTTACATTGAACTAATCGCCCCAAATATTTAAATATTTTAATTATTTACCTTAAATTTATAATTTTTACTTATTTTTGAAGGCTGATTAACTAGGGTTGGGCAAAAAAGCTTGTAAGCTCTATTTAAAGTCAGTCGAATCGGTTAGTATCGGGAGACAGATGTGACTTGTATAGTTTCCCAGTTTTTGAGATTTGAAGACTTTTTAGCAGCATTTTGAATTATCAGCCATAGAAATCTTCGTCAAGAATTTGTTCTAAGGAAAAAGGACAGTCTAGGGGATAGGTTTCCTCTGGAGGAATCGCAATGCCAAAGTCAGCCAATTTACTTTCCTTGATGGCAATTTTACGACCTTTAGGATAGGTTTTATCGATGGCGATTGCTAGATGAGATTTCAAAGAAGGGGTGTTTTCTAGTAAGGCGATAACTCGTTCTCTGTGTTCGACAATGGAGCTATACCAGCTAGATTTTATGCTTTCAGGGGCGGAGGATTGTACTTGTAATTTCAGTAAATGAGCCAGCAAAATCATTAAATTTCCTTCCAAGGCATTTTTATCTGATTTACCCAATTCTTTCAACTCCTCAACCAAATGAGATACATCTAATGCCTGAAAATCTCCTTGTTCCAACTGACCTATTGTTGTGATCAGCCATAATTGAAAATCTTGTTCATAGAGTTCTGATTTAGTTATCATAATTGCTTCGATAATAGTTAATCTAGACTGAATTATACTCTATTTTGCAGATTTCGGATGTTGCAATCGGTAAATGTTAAGTTTTACTACAGGATTTAACATCTGCGCCTATGCCCTATTCCCTTATCCTTAGGATAAGCGGTTAAAATACATCTTAGCTTAAGGACTAGAGAATGTTATGAGACTAGAAAGAGAAGATTTTGATTGGGCGGTACAACAAAACCTAATTACTGCCAGCCAAGCTGAAAATTTATGGACGGCTTTTTTATCCCGTTATCCCCAAGAAGATGAAGTTAATCGCCCTCGCTTTAATTTTGCCAATGTGGCCTATTATTTTGGGGCATTAATTGTTATTTCCGCCCTGGGGTGGTTTATGAACGAAGCTTGGGAGAGTTTCGGCGGTGCAGGCCTATTTTTTATCGCCCTGATTTATGCAGTTTGTTTTATTTTTACGGGAAAAAATCTCTATTTTCAGCAAAACCTCAAAATCCCCGGCGGCCTTTTATTCACTATGGCAGTGGCAATGACTCCCTTAGCAATCTATGGTTTACAACGCTGGACAGGATACTGGCAAGCTGGATATCCGGGCATCTATCGAGATTTCCATATATGGATTAAAGGTAGTTGGTTTTTAATGGAATTAGGCACGATTATCGCAGGATTAATAACCTTGAGATTTGTTAAATTTCCCTTTTTAACTGCACCGATCGCTTTTAGTCTGTGGTATATGTCAATGGACTTAACCTCTTTACTATTTGGAGAGAACGAATATACATGGAGACTGCGACTGTGGGTATCCTTTTGGTTTGGAATTGCCTGTTTAATAACTGCCTATTTAATTGATGTACGTCAGCGTCGCAGTCGGGGAGATTTTGCTTTTTGGCTATACCTATTCGGATTAATTATGTTTTGGTTTAGTCTATCTCTCCTCATCGATGATAATGAAGCGCAACGATTTTTGTACTGTCTAATTAACTTGGGATTGATGTTATTATCCGTCCTGCTAAAAAGAAGATTATTTGTGGTTTTCGGAGGGATCGGAGTATTTGGCTATCTTTCCTATCTCTCCTATCGTCTCTTTGCCGATTCAATTTTTTTTCCCTTTGCCCTAACCGTCCTAGGACTTGGTATTATCTATATGGGAGTTTTATATCAGCGTCATTACCCAACCCTAGCTAGATTTATTGAAAGTTATATCCCTCTCGAATGGCGCAATTTATTACCCAAAGATCGATAATTAGGAGAAATGGGGATATGGGGAAATGGGGAGATTCAACTAAAAAACCCCAAAACCCCAACACCCCAACACCCCAACACCCGACACCATCTTTTTTACTTTTATGAAAATACTTATTGTTGACGATGAAAAAGAATTAACCGAACCCTTAGAACAAATTCTTGCTCAAGAAGGCTATGAAGTTGATATTGCTGATAATGGTCGGACGGGTTTAGAATTGGCACAAGAGAATAATTATGACCTCTTAATTCTCGATTGGATGTTACCCCAGCAATCCGGATTACAAATCTGTCAATATTTACGCAATCAAGGGGACACCACTCCCGTTTTGTTTCTAACCGCTAAGGATACCATAGACGATCGAGTGGCGGGATTAGATGCCGGTGCTGATGATTATTTAGTCAAACCCTTTCAACTGCGAGAATTATTAGCGAGAGTCCGCGCTTTATTGCGTCGTTCTCCCAATTTTGAAGCTAGTAATAGCAGTAAACTAAAATCTGCTGATTTGGAACTCGATAGCGAAAATCAAGTGGCCTATCGTCACGGTCGCACGATCAGTTTATCAGCAAAAGAAGTACAATTGTTGACTTTATTTATGACCCATCCTGGTCAACTTCTCACCCATGAACAAATTTATCAGCATCTCTGGTCAGAAGGAGAGCAACCTAATAGTAATGTGGTTCCTGCCCTGATGCGTTTGCTGCGTCGTAAAATCGAAGCGGCCGGAGAAACACCTCTAATTAATACTGTCTATGGGAAGGGCTACCGTTTCGGGGACAATTAGGGGATGCTGAAGGATAATAAGAATAGCAACTGATTACTGATTACCGATATATGTTATCCTGCCTACAAATTCACAATTTTACCCTCATCGATCGCTTAGAATTAACTTTCGGCAGCGGATTAAATGTACTGACCGGTGAGACGGGGGCAGGAAAATCAATTATATTAGATGCGATCGATATTGTTCTCGGTGGTAAAGTCAATCATCGCGTCATCCGTCAGGGAAGCCAACAATCAACCCTAGAAGCGACTTTTTCTCTGACTCCAGAATTAATTGCTTGGCTAGAAAGTCAGGAAATTGACCTATTAGAGGATAATAGTCTGACCATCAGCCGGGAATTAGTGATTACTAATAATTCCTTGCGTTCTCGCTCTCGGATTAACGGAGTCGTCGCTAATCGCCAACAAATGGCGCAAATAAGAGATTTTTTGGTAGAAATCACCGCTCAAGGTCAAACAGTTCAGTTAATGGACGCTAATCGACAGAGGGAATTATTAGATCTCTACGGGGGTGAATCCCTGCTGCTGCAGCGGGAAAAAGTAGTCACAGCCTACGCTAACTGGCAAGAAAGCAAGAATATTTTCAATAATAGATTGCAATCGGAACAAAATCGCCTACAGAGATTAGATTTATTAGAATATCAACTAAAAGAACTAGAATCAGCTAATTTAACTGACGCTAACGAGTTGGAACAGTTAGAACAGGAAAGAAACCGACTCTCCCACGGTGTCGATTTGCAAAATTCCAGTTATCAAGTCTATCAACTACTCTACCAAAACGATCGCGATCAACCGGCCGTCGCCGATTTGTTAGGAAAAGCTGAAAATATTTTGACAAATATGATGGTTTATGATACAAGTTTAGAGCCAATTTTAGAGATGGTGCGATCGGCATTAAATCAGGTGGTAGAAGCGGGACAGGAAATCAACGTTTATGGGGATAGTCTAGAGGCAGATCCCGAGAGATTGAACGAGATAGAAGAGAGAATTGTCCAACTTAAGCGCATTTGTCGCAAATATGGCCCAAGTTTAGCCGAAGCGATCGATTATTATCAGAAATTACAGCAGGAATTAGCGGAGTTGACGGGAGAAGGACAATCGATTGAGGAATTAGAAAAAATTTGTCAGCAACAGGAAAAAATCTATCAAGAAACTAGCACCCAGTTGACCTTTTTGCGACAAGAAACCGCTAGTCAACTAGAAAAACAATTGGTACAGGAATTAAAACCTTTAGCCATGGAAAAGGTGATTTTTGTCTGTCGGATTGCCCCGGGTAATCCTAGCAGTCTGGGAGTCGATCAAGTGGTATTTTATTTTAGTCCCAATCCGGGGGAAAAAATCCAACCTTTATCCAGTACCGCTTCCGGAGGAGAAATGAGTCGTTTTCTCCTCGCGTTAAAGTCCTGTTTTTCCCAATCTCAATCGGCAGCGGCAACCCTAATTTTTGACGAGATTGATGCGGGAGTATCGGGAAAAGTTGCCCAGGCAATTGCCGATAAATTAGATCAATTAGGTCAACAATATCAGGTTTTATGCGTCACTCATCAACCCTTAGTGGCTGCTTTAGCTGATCACCATTTTCGAGTTTATAAACAAATGATTGCCGAAGATAATCCCACTAATCTCTCGGAAATTCGCACGGTTGTCCGGGTTACTTCTCTCGATAATCGTCAGACGAGAAGGGAAGAATTGGCACAATTAACGGGAGGAAATTCGGCAGCAGATGCCCTCGCTTTTGCCGAGTCTTTATTGGAGAAAGCGGCTGCCAAAAAACAGTAAGATTTAACCTTGAAATTGACTGATTAACCAACGTCCCACCTGACTTTGATCTCTGGTGCGTGCCTGTTGTAAAGCTGATTCTAAAACCGCAAGTTTTAAATTAGGTAAAACCTTTGATATATCAATTCTTTTGCTACCTCGATCGATTATTTCAAAGGCGAATATTTGAGGATCATCTACCTTAACACTCCAGTATTCACTAACCCCTAATTCTTCATAGAGTAAGCGTTTATTGCCTAGATCATCATTGAGGGTAGATTTTGAGATTTCAATGACTAAATCTGGTGGGGGATACTGATTTAAATCAATAATCGAAGTCCCATTTGGTATCAGATTCGCTTTTTCTCCTAGATAGTAAGATATATCTGGCTGCACTTCTCTAATTCCTCTTTTACGATAAGAACAAGTGGGGAGTCCTTGAAAAGGAATTTCTTTGAGGATAGCGTAGAGACTCACCCCCAAAAAGACAACGTGATGATCTCTAGCGTGTTCAAATCCAATAGGAGTCATTTCTAATCGATAATAGCCATTGTAATAATAACTTTTGCCTTGATTTTCTGGGAAGTTGTTAATCGCTGCTAGGTATTCTTCCCAACTACCTTTAATCCATGAGTCAGTTATCCCCCTAGTTTCTAACTGTTTCATAGTTATCCGATCCCGCCTTTAACATTTTCTGTAATTATAGCAATTATTGCTCAAATCAGAACCAGGGAACCGAGCAAGTATAATGATAGAATAGGTTAATCGAGGAAAAATTAGCCCAATTATGACCACAACTTATGATTATATAATTATCGGTGGTGGTATCACCGGTTCCGCCTTAAGTTATGAACTAGCCAATCTAGGCAGTCGAGTCCTCTTATTAGAAAAAGAAACCCATCCCCTCAACGCCACTTTCTACAGTTACGGGGGTTTAGCCTATTGGTCGGCCACCACAGAAATCCAGAGAAAATTATATCAAGAAGGTCGAGAAATTCAGCGCAATTTATCGCAGGAATTGGGCATAGATAACGAATACCGGGACCTAGAGCTAATTCTCACCGTTAACCCCGAAGATGATCCAGCCACTGTGGCCGAAAAATTTGCTATCTTTGCTATTACCCCCGAAATTCTCGATCCGCAAGCAGCGATCGCTTTAGAACCCCTATTAAATCCCGCTGCTATCTCCGGAGCTTTACGACTGCCCCACGGTCACATCAACGCCGAAAAAACTAATCTTGCCTATCAACAAGCTTTTCTGCGTCTGGGAGGCACGATTATTCGGGAAGCTGTCATCGAATTAATTGAAACTGCATCGAGAATTACCGGCGTAAAAACTCCTAAAAATAATTATCATGCTGGGGAAACTATTGTCTGTGCGGGGGGATTAACCCGGTCTTTACTGCAAAAATCTGGTATTGCTGCTCCCGTCTATTTTACCCATGCCCAGGTGATCAAAATTCCCCCCACTGAGATCAAATTAAACACCCTAGTTATGCCCGCAATTGCTGCTAGATTGCTATTAGAGCAAAAAATCACCCAACTAGAAAAGCAGGGCATTTGGCAGAGAGAAACCCCAGAAATAATTGCCAGTGTTTTAGAAACGGGAGCGGTACAATTCCGGGATCAAAGTCTTTATCTAGGGCAAATTAGCGCCATTATCACCGATCCAGGCGCGATTTTAAACCCTCTGGCGGGGGAAAAAGCAATACGCGCCGCCGTGGGGACATTGCTGCCCTCTTTAGCCTCTCTCCCCGGCAGCTGTCATCATTGCCTAGTGGCCTTTGCCCCCTCGGGACGGCCCCTAGTGGGAGCGATCGCAGATAAAGTGGGATTGCAGGTATTTTCTGGTTTTACCAGTACACTCGTATCGGCTCCGCCCCTGGCCCGACGTTTTGCGCGTCATCTGCTCGGGGAAAATGACGAGATAATTACGAGAGAAATTAACCGATAGTTGCAATTAATCCTAATCGACTTTTTCCAACTGCCAAAGAATTTGGTTTCCCTCGCGTCTGACCCGGGAGATTACCCAATTTCGCCACGGCCAATGGTCGCCGCGACTGGTAACGGCACCTGGATTAATATCCATTAAATCGGCCACTTCGGCGCTGGTAATCAAATAACCGCGATTGGCCACTTCATCGGCAATGCGTAGGGTTTCGATGAGATTTCTTAGCTGGTCAACTCTTTCTCCCCGGGGTAATTGGATTTCATCGCCAGCGCTATTAGGTGGTTCATTCATAGTTAGGGTCTGGTCAAAGTTTATTAACAATTAAAAATTGTCGGTTGAGGCAAACAATCAAGCTTTCCTCTCGTTATTCTATCGATTCTATCAATAATAGTTGTCATCAAAACAGTCCTATCTCCTCGAATCTTACCGTCATATCTTTACTAAAACCCTAAAAACCTCTTGACAAAAAACACAAAGTATAGTAACGAAATTCAGGGAACGGGGAAAGTGGTTAGCGGTAACTGATAACTGATCACTGATAACTGCTATAAAATTGGACTAGCCTTTTTCCCCAGAAAAAAAATTCCCCCTCCATGACCTTAATCCTCTACAACACCCTCAGTCGTCGCGAAGAACCCTTTACCCCCCTCATCCCCGGCATGGTCTCCATGTATTGCTGCGGCATTACCGTCTATGATTATTGCCATTTGGGTCATGCGCGTACCTGTGTGGTTTGGGATGTGGTGCGGCGTTATTTAGAGTATCTCGGTTATAAAGTGCGCTATATTCAGAATTTCACCGATATTGACGATAAAATTCTCAATCGGGCTAAAAATGAACATACCACCATGGCGGCCGTGGCCGAGAGATTTATCGAGGCCTACTTTGAGGATATGGCAAAATTAGGAGTCAGACCGGCGGACGCTTATCCCCGGGCCACTCATACCCTCGACGGTATCAAGCGCCTAGTCTATGAATTAGAACAAAAAGGCTATGCTTACCCCAGCGATGGCGATGTTTACTACTCCGTCCGTCGTTTTTCTGATTATGGCAAACTATCAGGGCGAAAACTGGATGATTTGCAAGCTGGGGCCAGCGGCCGGGTAGAAACCGACGACCCGGAAGCAATTAAAAAACAAGACCCCTTTGATTTTGCCCTCTGGAAAGGGGCAAAACCGGGGGAACCTAGTTGGGATTCTCCCTGGGGCCAAGGTCGTCCGGGGTGGCATATTGAATGTTCGGCCATGGTCAAAGAACAATTGGGAGAAACTATCGATATTCATGTGGGGGGAAGTGATCTAATTTTTCCCCACCACGAAAACGAAATTGCCCAAAGTGAAGCGGCTACGGGTAAACCTCTGGCCCACTATTGGTTACATAATGGCATGGTTAAGGTGGCTGGGGAAAAAATGTCGAAATCCCTCGGTAATTTCATCACTATTCGCGAGTTATTGGCAAAATATGACCCCTTAGCCGTGAGATTATTAATTTTAGGCGCCCAATACCGCAAACCGATCGATTTTTCCGATGAGGGATTGCAGGCGGCCACTAATGGCTGGCATACTTTACAAGAGGGTTTATCCTTTGGTTATAAGCATCTTCCGCCAGATAATCCCGCAATTACTGACCAAGAGCTAGAAAATCGCTTTCAAGAGGCGGTAAATCACGATTTTAACTTTGCCGGTGGTTTAGCGGTGTTATTTGAAATCGCTAAGGAATTACGCAAGGAGGGTAATAATTTAACCCATGCGGGTAAGACGGACAGCAATCTGGCCCAATTAGCGGTAAAATGGCATACTTTGGTGAAATTGTCTAGGGTTTTGGGCTTAGAAATGGCCGCTGACCAGGGAGAAACCCCTGTTTCTGAGGGAATTAGTGCAGCGGATATCGAAAATCTCATCCAACAACGGACAGAGGCGAAAAAAGCGAAAAATTACGCCGAAAGCGATCGCATTCGAGCAGAATTAAAAGCCCAAGGCATTACTTTAATCGATCAACCCGGGGGAGTGACTAAATGGTTAAGAGAGGGAGACTAGAAATTCTTTAACCACTTCCTCCACCCTGCGATCGCGGCCATCCACCTGATAGTTTAATTTCTGCATAGCTGTGGAGGTAATTTTGCCAGTGAGTTTAGCTAAAACCTGTCGCAATTGCGGATATTTTTGCAAACTATCCCGGTTAAAAATCGGTACCGCTTCGTAGGGAGGAAAATAGCGTTGATCATCTTCTAGGATGACTAAATCTAGCACGGGAATTAAGCCATCGGTGGAATTTCCCGCCACTAAATCCACCTGTTTTTCGGCTAAAGCGCGGTACATTAACCCTAAATCCATCACTTTCGGGGGTCCGGCAAAAGTTAGACCATAGGTCTTCGCTAATCCCTTGTAACCGTCTTCCCTTTCCAAGAATTCATAACCAAAACCCGCTTGCCAATTGGGGGTATATTTAGCCACTTGCGAGAGAGTTTTCAGATTGTATTGACTGGCGGTTTCTCCCCGGATAACAATGGCGAAAGTATTCTCGAATCCTAAACTGGGAAAGACTTCTAGATTAAATTTTTCTGGATAAATCTCTTGCAGCTTTTCAAAGACTAATCGGGCATCGTTAAGGGGTTTTTCCTGCAAAATTCCCGTGAAAGCCGTGCCAGAATACTCCACATAACCATCGATTTTACCCGCTTTCACCGCTTCATGACAGATCAGAGTACCACCGAGATTAAATTGACGTTCAACCCGTAAATTCGTCTCTTTTTCGATTTCCTGTGCCAAAATTTCCCCTAAAATCACCTGTTCGGTAAAATTTTTGGAACCGATCACCACGGTGCCGGGGGATGAATGGAAAATTTGAGTCAAGAGGAAAGATAGCAAGGCCAACCCGATTAAACCTAAGCCCCATTGCCATTTAGAGGGCTTTTTCGGACGTTGCGAAGGGGAAAAGGTCTTTTCTAGCCGACCGAGACTCCAATCGGCAACAAGGGCTAAAAAAGCGGCAGGAATTGCCCCCGCCAAAATTAACTGATTGTTGACCGTGGCAATACCGCGAAAAATAAACACTCCCAAACCACCGCCACCGATGGCAGCTGCGATCGTAGCCACACCGATAGCAATCACCGTGGCAATTCTCACTCCTGCCAAAATTGTCGCCCTGGCCAGGGGTAATTCGATATAGCGCAGGATTTGACCGTCGGTCATGCCTAGGGATAACCCGGCTAATTTTAATTCGGGATCAACTTTTTTGATGCCCAGATAGGTATTTAAAACAATTGGCAGTAAAGTATAGAGAGTTAGGGCAACAATAGCGGGAATTTTGCCGATTCCTCCCAAAAAAGGCACGGAAATTAAAAAACCAAATAGGGCTAAACTGGGGATAGTCTGTAGGGTGTTAACGATCGCTATAATCGGTTGAGCGAGAATAGCTTGACGACTAATTAAAATACCTAGAGGAATACCGATTAAGCTACCCATAGCCATGGCTATTCCCGTCAAGAAAAGATGCTCTCCAGTGCGAAAAGCGATTTCCCCCGCATAATCTAGCCAAAAACTATCCATAAACTTCTCTTAAAGCTGCTGCTTCATCCTATTGTATAGAATAAATGGGATCTATTAGTTCCAGTCTTTATTTAAAGATTCTATCATCATCTTGACATTATTTCCTCCCTAAAGACAAATGACTAACAAATTTAATCCTCGGGCTAAAACTGTTGCCGATTGGGCCTATATCGGTATTGATAAACATTTTCATAAAGTTCTTAAACATGAAGTTGGGGTTTTACTCGATCAGGATACGGAAGAATTACATCAAATTCGGGTGGGAATGCGTCGTCTTCGCAGTACCTTAACCGGTTTTGCCCCCGCTTTAACCATGCCGAAATCTGCCGATCAAAAACGGGTGGGTAATCTGGGCAGAATTTTAGGAGAATTGCGGGATTTAGATGTGTTAAAATCGGCTTTTGTCGGCCATTATCAGCCAATTTTACCCCCGAAAGAACAGGATTTACTGAAGAAAGTTTTACAAGTTCTCGAAGGCCAAAGAAAGAAGGCTTTTACTAAGGTAGAAAAACTCTTAAAGTCCGATAAATTTCTCAATTTTAAGGCAGATTTTGCCAGTTGGTTGGATAATCCTACCTATCAACCGATTGGAAAATTAGATATTGCCACAGTTTTACCGGACTTATTATTACCGCAAGCAAGTCGCTTTTTACTCCATGAAGGCTGGTTAGTTGGGGTAAATTTAGAGGAAGATCAAAAAGTAAGAGAGTTTTCTAGTCAAGAAATTGATGACTTATTGGAAAAAGAAGGATTATTACTGCACGATCTCCGCAAAGAAGCCAAGCGTTCCCGCTATAATATGGAGTTATTCACTCACTTTTATGGCGACAAATATCAAGAGTATCTAGAAGATATTAAAAACCTTCAAAGTATTCTCGGAGAAATGCAGGATTGTTGTGTTCTCTCGGCTTTTCTTAGCCAAATTTTCCCTAATTGTCTTGCCAAGGAAATGCCCACCTTACTAGAAATTTTCCGAAATATCCGTCACCAAAAATGGCAAGAATGGCAACCGCTACAAAAGAAATTCCTTGACGCTGACACCAGAAAAAGTCTGCACGAGACAATTTTACAGCCTATTTTTCGACCAAATAGTGTAGAATTAGGAACTAATCCAGAATCCTGAGATTAGGAACCGATGAATTTTTTTCAAAAGTTAAACCACGCCATTAGTCAAAACCAGACTCTACTTGTCCTCGGTTTAGATGCTAACCCCGAAATGATGCCCCCCACCCCGGGAGAATTAATCGTTAATTTAGAACGGTGGCTCAAGTTTATTATCGATGAAACTGCCCCTTTTGTCTGTGCCTACAAACCAACTTTAGGCTTTTATCAAGCTTTGGGAGCGGCAGGGTTAGAATTATTACAGCGAATTTTAACGGCAATTCCCGCTCATATCCCGGTAATTTTGGATGCTAAACACGGTGATATTAATACTAGCAGTATTTTAGCCGAGACTATCTTTAAAACTTGGCAGGTGGACGCGGTTACTCTCAATCCCTACTCCGGACAGGATCACGTTGCTCCTTTTTTAGTTTACCCCGAGCATGGCGCTTTTATCCTCTGTCATACTTCCAATCAAGGCGCGATTAATCTGCAAGAATTCCCCAGTCGCGACAATCCTTTTTATCTGCAAGTTGTCAAAGAAGCTTGCACTTGGGGAACTCCCGAACAAGTATTTTTAGAAGTGGGAACCACTCAACCGGAGATATTGAAAAAGATTCGCAATTTTGCCCCCGAAAGATTGATTTTATTACGCAGTATTTGGGAAGACAAAAGTAAATTCTCCGAGTTAATTACTGTGGGTTTAAATAGTCATGGCGAGGGTTTATTAATTCCTGTACCCCAAGACTTTTTATCTCAACCCGATTTGGGGGCAAAAGTCAAGGATTTACGCGAGGAAGTCAACAAAATTCAACAAAATCACCAGCAAGAATCAAGCGGAGATGAGACTTGGACTGCTAACGTTTGTCTTTTAAAACAACATCCTCATCAGGATTTAATTCTACAATTATTTGATATTGGCTGCTTGATGTTTGGCGATTATGTGCAAGCATCGGGAGAAACTTTTTCCTATTATATTGATCTCAGAAAAATTATCTCTAATCCTAATATTTTTCAGCAGGTAATTGAAGCCTATGGAGAAATATTAAAAACCTTGACATTTGACCGCATTGCTGGTATTCCCTACGGCTCTTTACCGACAGCTACGGGTTTATCTTTATTATTAAATCATCCGATGATTTTCCCCCGCAAAGAAGTAAAAGCTCACGGCACAAGAAGAGTAATTGAAGGTAATTTTCAAGTGGGGGAAACTGTGGTAGTGGTGGACGATATTTTAATTTCTGGCAAAAGTGCGATCGAGGGGGCAGCAAAGATTAAATCGGCGGGATTATTAGTTAATGATATCGTGGTTTTTATCGACCATGGTGGTCCCGTTAAAGATAAACTTCGTAGTCATGGTTATCAACCTTATTCGGTTTTAACCCTGGCAGAAATTACCGATACTCTCTACGAAGCGGGAAGACTGACAGAAGCAGAATATAGCTGTTTTTTAAATCGATCCCATTGATATTTAGCCATCAGTTATCAGTTATCAGTTACCAGTTATCGGTATTAAGTGTGCATTATTAAAAGGCAGCTTTCCGCTGTCTTTTCACTGATTACTGTTTACTGTTTACTGATCACTGATTACTGATTACCGATCACTGAAAGTCGTTAAGAAGCTTGACTGCGTAATACCTTTAGGGTATTCAGGAGCTTGCTTTCTTCTTTTTCCTCAAAAATAGTTAAATCTTCGGGTTTACAACGTTTTATATGCAATTTAATTCCCTGCGCTCCTTCTGTTTTCAAATCTTCTTCGTAACCAGCTTGAGCGACTTCAGCCTCGTCTTTAGCGAGAAAAGGACCGAAATAATAAGTACATCTGGGATAGTCGGTTTTAATCTCGACCCAGTAGGCTAATCCGAACATTTCCAGTAAGCTAATCAAAAATTCTTTCATTTCGTTCCCCATCTAAATCTACTCTGGTGGTTTTGTTACGTTCGTTTACATTTCGCAAACTTCCTTCCTATTTTATTTATACTTTCTCCTTTTGGCTATTGGGAGTGTCGAAAAATACAGATTTTCAGTCGGGGGAATTTTGCCAGCGTTGACGGTAAACTTCATAAAGAGCCATAGCCGCCGCCACCGAAGCATTGAGACTGGGGGTTTTGCCTGCCAAGGGGATAGATACCAACTCATCGCAGGACTTTTGGGTCAACAGACTCAACCCCTCTCCCTCCGAACCTATGACCAATCCTATCGCGCCCGTTAAATTGATTGTGTGTAAAGATTTACCAGTTTTTGCCGCCGTGCCGTAGAGCCAAAAACCGGCCGCTTTTAATTCTTCTAAAGCACGATTGAGATTAACCACCCTAGCCACAGGTAAATATTCCAAGGCCCCCGCCGCCACTTTCATCACCGTCGATGTCACCCCGGCGGCGCGACGTTGGGGAATAACTACCCCCTGACAACCCATGGCTTCGGCGGTGCGAATAATTGCCCCAAGGTTATGGGGATCCGTAATACCTTCAGCGATGACGATGACGGGGTGGCGACTTTTGCCCTTAGCTTTCTCGATCAGATCGGCTAATTCTATATACTCATAGGGAGACATCTGGGCGGCGATCCCCTGATGATTGGCCTTATTGGTAATCTGATCGAGACGCAGATCATCCACCTCATCAATTACCGTGCCGTTGGCTTTGGCTTTTTCTAAGAGGGTATGATAACGGGGATCATAACGGAGTCGATTGACTACCCAAATCCGATTCAGTTGGCGCTCCTCCTCCATGGCCGTTAAAACCACCCGGCGACCGTAGAGCAGATCATCAGCTTCTTGGTTTTCTGGAGTTACTGCCGGGGATTTAGCCAGAATTGGCCCGGTTTTCGGCCGCGAGGGCCGGCGAAAATTACTATTATCGGACTTGCCACGAAATGGTCGATCGCTCATGATTGGATGGATTAATAAAAGGGGGTCGGGAATAATACCTGAGGGCTATAATTCTAGTTTTTCTAATAGTTGATGTAATCTTGAGGGGTCTTGTAGATAAAGATAGCCGAACAGGGTTTCTAAACTGCTGGCCTGCTGATAGACTTGGGCTGTCAGACGACGGCGTTTTCCCGTGACCGCATTGCGTCCCCGGCGCAGAATTTCTTTTTCTTGGTCCGTCAGATAGGGCTGCAGTTGTTCTAAATCTAAAGCCTGTTGTTCGGCCCTGACCTTGCTCACCACCTGAGCGTGATAGTCTCCCAGACGCTGGGGCGGCAGTAAATAATAGGTGCGGATATATAATTCATAAACAGCATCCCCTAGATAGGCCAGGGAAGCGGGCGATAATCGGTCAAGACCCTCTAGGATTGGTGAACCCTCGCCATTGACCTGTAAGCGAATTTTTTCGAGAGGAGATTCCACGATTTACGCTTTTTCTAGATATTCGACCGCTGCTTCTAGGGTGGGTTGCAGGGACAAAAACTTCTCCAATCGCACCAGTTTTACGGTTTGAGTTACCCGCGCATTGGTAACAATTTGTAAACTGCCTCCTTCGGTTTTGGCCTTTTTCACCAATTTTACTAAAGCCCCTAAACCGGAGCTATCGATAAAATCAATCTGAGCGAGGCTAATAATCACATCCTTAGGACCTTCCTCCACATAGCCTTCGATCACCTTACAAAAAGTCGGTTCGGAAAAGGCATCTAAAAGACCCGTCAAACGGAAAATTTGGTACTTATCTCTGACCTCACGCGTGCCTCGCAAGCTGACGGTCAAGTTAATTGCTTCTGGAATAATCGCCTCCTAGCTCTAGAGCCGTAAAAATCAAAACCCTAGTATATCCTAAAAATTTACGACCGACCCTTTTTTGCTTCCCGCATTAAATCGACAAATTGGCCAAACAGATAATCGGCATCGTGGGGGCCGGGACTGGCCTCGGGGTGGTATTGTACCGAGAAAAAGGGCAGAGACTTGTGTTTTAAACCCGCTACGGTGCGATCATTGAGGTTGAGATGGGTAATCTCCACTTGCGGATTTAAAGAGGCTTCCTGCACGGCAAAACCGTGATTCTGACTGGTAATTTCCACCTGTTGCCGCAGTCCACAGGGTTGATTTAACCCGCGATGGCCAAATTTCAGCTTAAAGGTTTCTGCTCCCAGGGATAGCCCTAAAATTTGATGACCCATACAGATGCCAAAAGTGGGTTTTTCCCCTTGCAAAAGTTGCTTGGCTAGGGCAATCCCTTCGGTGACAGCCGCCGGATCTCCCGGTCCGTTAGAAAAGAAAATACCATCGGGATTATAGGCTGCGATTTTTTCCGGGGGAGTGTCAGCGGGAACCACGATCACCCGACAACCGTAGCTGGCTAAACGCCGGAGAATATTGCGTTTGATGCCAAAATCGATCGCCACCACCGTTAACGGTTCTTGATCACTATCGATTGGCGCAAATTCCCAGGCGGACGGGGTGGGAGTCGTCCATTCGTACACTTCCTTGGTGGTAACTTCTTTAACGAGATTTAACCCCGCCATACTGGGGGCCGCCTGCACTAGCCGCAGTAAATCGTGATAATCGAGTATTTCCGTAGAAATTGCCCCATTCATCGCCCCAACCGAGCGAATTTTGCGGGTCAAAGACCGGGTATCGATGCCATAGATGCCAATAACATCATGAGCGGCCAGATAATCCGGTAGGGATTGGCTAGAACGCCAATTACTGGGCCGGTGGCAGATATTTTTGGCGATCGCTCCTTTCACCTGGGGACGAATTGACTCCTCATCCTCGGGGTTAACCCCCGTATTTCCCAATTCCGGATAGGTAAAAGTGACGATTTGACCGGCATAACTGGGATCGGTGAGGACTTCCTGATAACCGGTCATCCCCGTGTTAAAGACAACTTCGCCGACAGTGGTTCCCTTGGCCCCGAAGGAATAACCCTCGTAAACCGTACCATCGGCCAGAACTAATAAGGCTTTTTGACTAGCAGCACTTGATATCATCGTCAATTTTTTAATCTTGAGTAGTGGTGAGAAACAGAAGTCAAGGATAGACTAGAACAGGGACTAGAAAACGAATTGCTTAGTTTTAATTGGCTAGAGCGTTTTATGATTAAGAGTACATCCGCTCAAGGACAACAGCTTCCCCTGACTAGCCATCGGCAAGATCCTATCGCTTAAAAAATAACTATATAAGTAATATGAGTCCAAGAAAACTGACTGATGCCACGAAAAAAGAAATTCTTAAGCTTTATCGGGAAACGGAGGCCACCACTTCCACCTTAGCCGAGCGTTATGGCGTGAGTAGTTCTACGGTCAGTCGTTTTCTCAAAAATTCCTTTTCTAGCGAGGAATACGAGCAATTAATCCAGAAAAAACGCTTGGCCCGCAATCCTCGCGGCCTCGAGGAGGAGGGAGCAGCAGCGGATTTATCGGAAGAAGCGCTCGAGGTGATTGGTTTTCCGGCAGCCCACATCGCAGCTAAGGATGAGCCGGCTTTTCAGCAACCGATCGCCGCTGTGGAACAATTAACCCTGTTAATAGATACCTCTTACCCGCCAGAAGCAGATAATTCGGAAGACACAGAAATTAATGGCGATAAACCCCTAGAAAACGCTAATTTAACCGATTTTTTCGTCGAAGCTATCGAGGAAGAGGAGGAGGAAGATGAGCTTGACGAGGATTGGGACGAAGAGGAAGATGAGGAGGATGAGGATGAGGATGAGGATGAGGAGGAGGAGGAACTAGCGGGGAGCTATTTAGGCCCCACTATCGTTAAAACAGCCCAATTACAGATATTACCCCTATCGGCGGCGGCTTTTCCCAAAACCTGTTACTTGGTGATCGATCGTGCTGCCGAATTAATCACCCGTCCCCTCAAGGATTTTGCCGAATTGGGTAAGGTTCCCCCTCAGGAAATCCAGCAGCGCACTCTCCCCATCTTTGAAAGTCATCGCATCGCTCGTCGTTTCTCCAAGCGCAAGGAAAAAGTGATTAAAGTTCCCGACGGTCGCCTAATCGAAAAAGCTCACGCTCAACTGGAAGCGAAAGGGATCACCCGTCTGCTCATGGATGGTCGTATCTACGCTTTAGAGTAGGGAATTAGGGGATAGGAGACTTTTCAGTCTCCCCCGAACCCGTTGCTGAGGGTGGGGACTCGCGCAGTTGAGAGAATTCAGCTTAGATGAGTTTACCCGAAGAAAATATGCCAATTTCATTCAGAGCAGAACTAGCTTACCAATAATCGGCTATGAGTGAGCGCGGTTTTTTCTGGATTTATCACCGGGGTTAGTGTAGTTCAAACTGGTATTACTTACCCAAGTTTTGGTTATCTGGTCAATAAAATACCGAAATATGCAAGAAAACGCAACCGCCGAGAATGTTTATAAGTTTTCTAGTACCTTATCTCCTTCCGATCCAAGCTATGTGGATAGAAGGGCTGATCTGGAACTGTACCAAGCTCTGATGAACAGTCAGTATTGTTATATTTTCAATTCTCGCAAAATGGGCAAGTCGAGTTTGACGGTACGCATCCAAACTCAAATTGAAGTCCAAGGAGTAGCCTGTTCCCGTATAGACTTAAATGAATTGGGGACATCAGTAGATCAATCTAGCTGGTATCATTCCTTAATTATTGAAATTGCCGAACAATTAAAACTAAACATGACGGATTTAGAATCCTGGATCGCCAGTCAATCTGTTTCTAATGTTGGGTTACTTAGACAATTTATTAAAGAAATTTTATTAAGAAAAATTTCAACCAGTATTGTTATCTTTATTGATGAAATTGATGTGGTTAGAAAACTACCTTTTGCTACTGATGACTTTTTTGCTTACATTAGGTCTTGTCATGAAAAGCGAGTTATTAATGCAGATTTTAATCGTATTTCATTTGTTTTAATTGGCACGGCTACCCCCAATCAATTAATTCAAGATAGTCAAAGAACTCCTTTCAATATTGGTAAAGCAATTGAATTAAATGGACTGTCGTTAGAAGATAACTGTCAACCCTTGATGCAGGGACTAGAAGGGTTGGGTGTTTCCCCTCAAGAAATTCTACAAGAAATTTTTAGCTGGACTAATGGTCAACCTTTTCTAACTCAAAAATTGTGTTATTTAATTGCCAAGTTTAAAGTTACAATACCTCGGTCTCTCTTATCAGCCTGGATGCGAGATTTTGTTTATAAACACATTATTGATAACTGGGAAAAAAAAGATGAACCTGCTTTTTTATCAAGTATAAGAGAGCGACTGATTTATCATCCTGATCAAGGATATTTACTAAGGGTTTATGCCAACCTTTTAAAAGGTAAATTGGTGAAAGCTAGTAACACACCAGAACATGATGAATTATTACTATCTGGATTAGTTATCGTCGATAATCAGGGCTATCTTAGAGTGGCTAATGCTATTTATCAGGCAATTTTTAATCAAAAATGGTTATATAATGTATTAGCAGCTAGTCGTCCTTATCAATCGGAAATTGCTAAGTGGGAAGACTCAAATTTTACCGATACAAATTGTTTACTGACAGGTAAAAAGTTAGAGGAATCTAAAAAATGGCAAGAAGATAAAGAATTAGATAGTATCGATTATCGTTTTTTAGCCGCATCTGAGAGCATTACTCGTCAAAAACAATCTCGTTTATTTATGTTGGCAGCGGGAATATTTACTAGCATTGTTACAGGTTTACTTGGGTTGGGATTCTACCATTCATGGCTGTTACCTTACTTTTATAAAATTCCCTATACTAAGGAGCCTGAACTATTTAGCCAAGGCGAAAAAAAGCTACTTATTAAACAGGAAAATTTTTATAAAGATCGGGGTATTTTGGCTTTTAAAAATGCTAATTATTTGGAAGCTAAACAGTTATTCAAAAAAGCCTATCTTGCTCATCCTGAAGATGCAGAAACCTTGATTTATTATAATAATGCTATCGCTTATTTAAGTGATAATTATGTGACTTTGGCGGTGGTTATTCCCAGTGGCAAAAAAAATGAAATTTCCCAAGAAATCCTGAAAGGGATTGCTCAAGCACAATATTTATTTAATAGCCAATTACCGACAAGTGCGAATAATTTATTTTTAAATATCGTTATTGCCAATGATAATAATGACGAAAAAGTTGCTAAGATAGTCGCCAAGGAAATCGTTAAAGACCCCAAAGTTATTGGAGTAATTGGACATTATTCTAGTGAAGCCACCTTAGCAGCTTTACCTATCTATGAAAGAGCCAAAATTACTTTAATTTCTTCGACAAGTTCCTCGGATGTAATTGAGAGTGAATACTTTTTTAGAACCGTTATTACCAATGAAAAAATTGGTGAAACTTTAGCTAATTATGCCAGCCAACATGATCTAGATAAAGTAATTATTTTTAATAATTCTAACCAGATTGATAGCCAAGAACTTACTCAAGAGTTTCATCAAGCTTTCCAAAAAAAAGGCGGTAAAATCACTAAAGTAATTGATTTATCATCTTCCCTAGATATTGACGCAGAAGTTTTAAAAGCATTTTCCCAAGATCAAGTTAGAGGAATTGTCTTATTTCCCAGTTTGGAATCAGCTTCTGTGGTAGTAGAATTATCCCATACTCTTGAACAGTTAAATACCAGCACCACTCCAGAACTGAAAAATAAGCTAGTTCTTTTAGGGAGTCATTCCATGTATGAACATGAAATGTTGGTTGATAGCGGTAAATTTATTAATAATTTAGTTTTGGCTGTGCCTTGGTTTTCCCATCTAATTAAGTCCCAAAATTTTGTCAGAGATGCTCAAGCTTTATGGAAAGAAGATATTAGTTGGCGAACCGCTACCAGTTATGATGCGGCCCAATCATTTATAGCTGCTATTAGAGCCTTGCAATCCCAGAATAAAATTTCTTTAGAGTTGATACAAGAACATTTAGAAAACCTCAATCTTTCGGCCAGTTTGACCTCAGGCAATTCTCTCAGGTTTGTAGATAATGAATCTGAATCTAATCGAGAACCAATTACTGTGAGGGTTAAGAGTAAGTTAGAAGCAAAACTTGAAAACTCAATTCAGTTTCAATTGGAATCTCAACGAGACTAATCAAGTAAATCGTCAAAATATACTTGATACAAATTGCAACGCACCTCTAGGGTATCATAATTTTTGTCGATCAGTCCCAATCGGTCCAAAAATTGGACAGATTCTCCTTTCATTTGAGCCGGAGTCAGAGCTTTTTTCTGAAGAATTTGCCTAAAAATATTCCGTAGGTTAGCATTACTTTTCAGATATCTCATCAGTAGGAAAAAATGACTTTGAAATGGCTCTCGTCCCTGCAAGGCATCATCTAGAACCTTTTCTAGAGAATTTCCTTCTTGCAATTTTACCAAGATTAACTTAATTAAATAAGGATTACCTCCCACTAAGTTCATGACCTTATGAACATCTGATAACGTCCAATTAATGCCATTAACTTGAGCGAAAGAGAGAACTTGTTCCGCATTAAAATCCGATAAACTAGCCACATAACCTACACCAATTAAGGGAGAGGCATAAAAATCGTAGTTGCTATAAAATTCCGTTGAATGAATAATAATTAAGCGCAGTTTCCGCCAAGGTGGGGAACGTCTTTCATGCCAACTTCTGAGAATACCACAAATTTCATTACCGAGGGTTTCAGTTTCCAAAATTGTATCAAATTTTTCAAAGACAAAAACCAGAGGATTAGCACTGGGTTGGAGAACATATTCCTCTAAATATCGTCGAGTTTTGTGGGCAGGAGTTCCGGGACGAGACCAAAATTTATCGAGAAGAGATTCGTTAATCTTTAATTCTTGGGTAATGGTACGACAAATCGACAGCAGCAAGTCTTCACAACTAAGGGCAATAGTAGCTTTTTCCTCCTCACAATCAATGATAACTGGTTGATAATTATCTTGTTTGAGATGATGGACTAACCAATTAACTAAACGGGTTTTGCCACTATTATGAGGTGCGCGAATTCTTAGCAACGATTGTTCTTGCTGAAGAACTTTGAGACAATTTTCCTCCAGAGGTGGACGTTTTACATAATCCTTAATATAGGTCTGATAATCCTGTTGTTTTTCCTCATCTAAAGAGGAGAAAATAGCAGCAATTGCGGGAGATTGATGTTTACTTTTGTTTGCCCACTCTTGATCAAAGCTCCTTAGGTTAGTTAAAATATCATGACCCCGTTGCCAAAAAGTAATTTGAAAAGTACGAATTTTCCCTTGATTATTGAGACGATGATCTTCCAAAATACCTAAAAACTTTTCGTTAAGATATTCCGTCAAAGCATCCCGAATTTGCCATAACTCCAGCCTTTGACCACATTTTTCTGTCAGCATTTCTAAAGCATTAAGTTCGGCTTGAATTTTCAATTTTTTCTCATTAATCCAGCTAAATTTAATCGCCAGATTTTCACAATTATCCACCTCGTAGTTAGCAAACTTTAACAGAGCATTAAGCAGATATTTGGTTCTTTGCCTGGGAATATCCCCATAGGTAACTTTTCTAGACATTATCTCAAGTTTAGTAATTAAGGACTTTGCTGGTAATTGAGAAATTTAAGTAATGATTTGGTTAGGGAATAAACTTAAAACAGTGAGTTTCCTCTCCTCCTTTTTGAGTGCAAGCTTTGATCTCTTGTTTAGCGGTGATGCTAAATCCGAATCGATTTTTAGGGGGTCTGGCAAGGTTTGATTCATCCTCCACAAAGGTTTCTCGGCTATTTTATGAGTTTTTTCACCTACCCACTTAGCCCTATTTGGCGGGCCTGGTGGTTGTGGCTGTTGACCATCCAAGTATTTCCAAGTAGTAACATGAATTTCCCGTTATGGCAACGATAGCGGATTTTTCTAGACGACCTTGACCACATCTCTCAAAAAAATTTTCCGCAAAACCCCGAAGTTCCCCAAGGTTTTTCTCCACCCCCAAGTTACTCACACTCCAGTCTGGGATAGCAATTGAGGGCAAGAAAAATTAGCCTTTGACTGTGGGTGTACCCACAATGCCATAATCAACCACAACAAAGTTCAGATTTTCTTAAATAGTCTTTTTCCCCTTGCTATGGCAGCACTTTGACCGATATCTGTCTGGCTATTTTGTGCCGAATTAGACAACTCCACTGGATGACCGACTATGACTAAAATTGCTGATATTGCCTACGTTACCTATCAACATCCGGATTTAGACCTGTGCGAACGTTTTTTGAGGGATTTTGGCCTGATTACCGCAGTTAAAACCGATACAGCCTTGTATATGCGAGCTAGAGGCAAAAAACAGTTTGTCTATGTCGTAGAATGGGGAAAAAAAGCTAAATTTGTCAGTTTTGCCCTAGAAGCGACATCAGAATCCGTCTTACATGAACTAGCCACTTTAGCCTCCGCTTCGACCGTGGAAACCCTATTCACCCCCGGCGGTGGTCAGCGCATCAAAATTATTGACCCCAACGGTTTTAACCTAGAATTGGTCTATGGTATCGAGGAAGTGGAACCTTTGCCGATTCCTGAACCCTTGCAATGGAATCACGCTAGTCGGAAAACCCGTTTAGGTCGCACCCAAAGGCCGAAAAAAGAACCCGCACCTATTTTACGTCTAGGTCATCTAGCTATTGATGTCAAAGACTTTGAGGAAAGCTATCACTGGTATCAGCAGACTTTTGGCTTAAAAGCAACAGATTTAATTTATTACGGCCATCCCAGTTTACGAGTCGGGGGTTTTCTTCGTTGTCAACGGGGAGAGGAATGGGTTGATCATCACACCATCGCCATGTTGCAAGGTTCTCACCCCAAAGTCCATCATACTGCCTTCGAGGTGCAAGATTTTGACTCTATTAAAATCGGCCACGATTGGTTACGAGAAAAAGAATGGACTCCTGTGTGGGGAATTGGTCGCCATTTGTTGGGAAGTCAAGTGTTTGACTATTGGCAAGATCCTTTCGGTAGCCTCATTGAACATTTTACCGATGGGGACCTTTTTGAGCAAACCACCGAGCCAGAACTTCATGCGGGTGGGTTAGATATTCTCTATCAATGGGGACCGGCGATTCCCGAAAGTTTTTTAGGTTAAACCGTTGAAAACGTCTCATAAAAGGGTTTAGATGATGAATATTGCTGAAATATTTCAAAAAAGACGCTCTACTCGTAAATTTCGCACCGATGCCATTCCCGAAGAAATTTTAGCGGAAATTTTTCGTTTAGGATTCCAAGCACCCTCTAGTTATAATTTGCAACCATGGCGATTTATTGTGGTTAGAGAACCAGAAAATAAGGCAAAATTGCGAGAATTCGGCTTTGAACAAGATAAATTAGTCGATGCACCCGTGGTTTTAATCTGTTGTGGCGATCGCCAAGTTAACCATCGTGGTTACATTAATCAAGTGATTGAGTTAGGAAAGCAAGAGGGGACGGTTTCCGAAAAACGGGCCAAGTTCATGCACATGGCCATTCCGCCTTTTTTCCAATTTAAACCCTGTTATCAGTCTCCAGAAGCTTGGAGCAACCGACAAGTTATGATTGCGGTTACTTATCTCATGATAGCGGCGCAAAGCTTGGGGGTGGATAGTTGTCCCCTAGAAGGATTTGTGGCTAAACCCTTGCGCGAGTATTTCCAAATTCCCGATACGGTCGATGTCTGTTGTCTGTTGGCCCTGGGATACGCTGATGAACCTTTGAGCGAGTATGGGGGACGTTTTGGGACTCAGAAGCTCTGCTATGGCGAAATTTACGGAGAAACCTTTAATTTAAGCCCAAATCATCCCTAGAATTCCATTCGCTCTCCGTCACCAGAAACTTGTCTCGGTGCGAGGGGATTAAATCTTTGTCTTCGATTCCATTTAATAATGAGGAGTGAAACAATGACTCTTTGTTTAGATACTAAGCTTAATTTGTCAGAAATAAGCAATTTAGTCGAAATTATTCGTTATCGCGCCCAATACCAACCCCAAAAAACTGCTTATACCTTTTTAGTCGATGGGGAAACCGAAGAAAAACGCCTTACCTACGGGGAATTATTTCGAGAAGCTCAAGCGATCGCAAATATTCTACAATCGATTCTATTACCGGGAGAACGAGTTTTATTAGCATACCCTTCGGGATTAGAGTTTATTACTGGGTTTTTCGGCTGTTTATTAGCAGGAGTAGTGGCAATTCCAGTTAATTTGCCCAAGAAAAACCAAAAGATGGCTCGCTTAACTTCTATTCTTAACAATTCGCAAGCAAGCTTACTTTTAAGCACACAATCGGAATTAGCCCAATTAAAAACACAACTAGATAGAGATATTCCCTTTCTAGCTACGGATAGCTTAATCGGCAAAAGTTTAGCCGAAGACCACCCCACTCAGATAAAAGCAGATACCTTAGCCTTTTTACAATACACCTCTGGTTCCACGGGGACTCCCAAAGGAGTGATGGTCAATCACGAGAATCTTTTGACCAACCTCCGAGATTTAGATTTAGGTTGGGAACACGATGAAAAGAGCGTTATGGTGACATGGTTGCCAACTTTTCATGATATGGGGCTAATTTATGGCATTTTACTGCCTTTTTATCGAGGATTTCCCTGTTATCTAATGTCTCCGGTTTCCTTTTTACAACGTCCTTTCGGTTGGTTAAATGCCATCAGCAAATACAGGGCCACCCACACTGCCGCCCCTAATTTTGCCTATAAACGTTGTCTTGACAAGATTAAAGAGGAGCAGCTGACGGATTTAGACTTAAGCAGCTGGAAAGTGGCTTTAAATGGCGCAGAAACCGTCAGAATGGAAATTTTAAGCGAATTTGCTCGTAAATTTGCCCCCTGTGGTTTTGAGTTTGCCGCCTTTTGTCCAGGTTATGGTTTAGCCGAGGCCACCTTAAAAGTTGCTGCTGTCAGGAAAAATCAAGTTCCTCAAATCTGCTGGGTTGAAAAAGCCGCTTTAAACCGTCATCAAATCGTTTTTACGGAAAAAAGCCCAAATTCTCAATCCTTAGTCAGTTGTGGACAAACAGAAATCGACACAGAAATTGCCATTGTTAATCCTGAAACCTGTCAACGCTGTCCCTCCCAGCAGGTGGGAGAAATTTGGGTGAAAGGCAAAACCGTTGCCCAAGGCTATTGGCAACATCCCGAAGCGACAGAAAAAACTTTTCAAGCAGTTATCGCCGATACCGGACAGGGTTTTTATTTGCGTACAGGGGATTTAGGTTTTATTCATCAGGGTCAACTATACATCACCGGACGCTTGAAAGACCTGATGATTATTCGCGGCGGTAACTACTATCCCCAGGATATCGAACAGACCGTAGAACAATGCTATCCCGACTTTTGCCCCAGTGGAACTGCCGCCTTTACCGTAGAAATCGAGGCAGAAGAAAAGTTAGTCCTAGTTCAAGAGGTAGAAAGAACGGCAATTCGCCGTTTTAACCAGCAAAAAGCCCTAGAAGCAGTTCGTCGAGCGGTTTTTCAAGAACACGAATTGCAAGTTTATGATATCGCTTTTATCAAACCCGCATCTTTGTCCAAAACTTCTAGCGGCAAAATTCAACGCCACGCTTGCCGTCAACAGTATTTAAACCAGCAACTTCCACTAATTTCATCCCCTATGCCGACGCTAACCCCCCCCCTCAGCAGTCACCAAGCTGACCCCACAACCGCTAGTCAAGAAAAAACCGAGCAAATCTTGACTTGGTTGCGAGATTACGCCAAAACTCGCATTAATTCCCATCTGATTGATGACCGTCGTTGTGTGCCGCCCTATATTGTCATGGATTTTGGCAATCAAGGACTGATGGGAATGCAGATTCCTGAGGAATACGGGGGAATAGCCCTTAATAATCGCAATTTTTTGCAGGTGATGGAACAATTAGCCGCCATTGATTTAACCCTGGCGACGATGGTGAGTCTTAATAACAGCTTAGGTATCCGTCCGCTGCTCAACTACGGGACTATTTCCCTCAAGCAAGAGTTATTACCTCTTTTAGCGACAGGAAGACAATTATCCTCCTTTGGCATGACGGAACCGGAAGCAGGAGCGAATATCGGGGCAATTAGTACCGTTGCCGTGCCAGATGGTCGAGATAAATGGCGAATTCGCGGCCTTAAGCGTTGGAATGGTTCCGCTTGGGCCGGAATGATTAATGTTTTTGTCCGTTTGCTTGATTCGGAAGAACCGGGGAATAACGGTTTGACAGGTTTTCTTGTCCGTCAAGGTACCCCCGGTCTGCGTTTGGGACCGGAATCCCTAACTATGGGATTACGGGGAATTATGCAAAATGCCATCTATTTTGAGGATGTTTTAGTCACTAAAGAGCAATTGCTGGGAGAATTGGGCAATGGCACTGAACCCGCCGACGATGCTTTACTTTATGCCCGTTTAGGTATTGGCATGATGGGAGTTGGCGGCATGAAACGCTGTTTACAATTAATGTTACGTTATGCCAGTCGTCGTTCGATCGCTACCGGTAAATTGCTAGAAAGTCCGATTACTTTAGCCCGTTTTGACCATTTAACTGGGGCTACTGTGGCCTTGTCCAGTCTCTTAAAGTGTATTACCACCGCCTTAGACCAAAAAGTGGCCGTTCCCAGGGAAATGGCAGTTATTGCCAAGATTACGGGGGCTGATTACCTCTGGGAAGCGGCCGATAGTCTCGTTCAGATGCTCGGGGGTAGAGGTTACATGGAAACTAATCTTGCCCCGCAAATTCTCCGGGATGCCAGAGTTTTACGAATTGGCGAAGGTCCTAACGAGAGTTTGAAAATCTTTTTGGGCAAAAGTATCACCCATACGGACAAATTAGGCGAATTTCTGACAAAAGTTCTGGAAGCGCCCGAAATTGCCCTGCAACTCCACAGCACTGCCCAATCTATTAATCAGCGCTGTCTCCAGTCTAATCTCTGGGGTGATCGTTCTGCCGCCTTAGCTTGGGCCTATTCTTTAATCGGAGAATTGGGTTGTTACGCCGCTTTAGTAGCAACAACGGCGAAAATGTCCCAAATTCACCCCGGGGAAAAGTACAGTCATGCCCTAGCTTGGAGTCAATTGCAGTTTGATTTATGTGTGCAGAAAGCTCTCCGGGGAACACCCGAAGAAAACTTTGCTTCTTCGGTGGCGACTATCCGCGATCGTATCCTCGATTATACTCAATCTATTGATGATATTGAACAACGTCTAGAGGGTTCCGATTATCAACTCGACGAGTTATTGACGTTGGAACCAGAAGCTAAACAGACTCATCCTCAAGCTGAAACTTCTCTGGTCGAAATTGCTAGTCAAGCGCGGCAAGACCGAGTAAATAGCACCTCTAGTCCGAAAAAGTCCCTTCTTAGCCAACAAACTCCCGAAAAGGTGGAAATGTGGTTAGGTAATTGGTTACACCAGAAATTAAAGGTCAATCCAGCCACTATCCAAACCAGCCAGTCTTTTGCTGATTTTGGCTTAGATTCAATTTTTGCCGTGGAATTAGCCCAAGATCTTGCCGATTGGTCGGGAATCCCCGTCGAAGCCACCATTGTTTGGAATTATCCCACTATTGATAGTTTGGCAGAATATTTAGCTAACCAGATTAATCAAAGCAATACTGGGGCTGAATCGGCAAATAATCGAGAAAAAAACGAAATTTTAGCAGTTTTACCCCAAATATCCGAAGAAGAAATCTCTGCTTTCTTTAGTTAATCGCTGGTGGGGATAGGATAGCTAATTGCCCTTGTCCTATCCCCCACCTCGGAGTCACGGGGACAATTGTGACTATGCCACTAAATTTTCCCATCCCGACAGTATCAAGGTTTTTCCCGCTTATCCGTGACTTTTTCCCACGCATAACCTGAGATGAAAGTGACGTGACATAACAAGACAAGAGTTGTTAGGAAGATGAATCAACAAAAACAAGCTTTTTTAGAACAATACAAACACCTCGATGCAATGGTCAAAGCGCAAACCGAACCCATCGCTATTGTGGGTATGGGCTGTCGTTTTCCCGCAGGAGTCAATGATTCCGCAAGTTATTGGCAGTTATTGGTTAATGGCATCGATGCAGTAACGGAAATTCCTCTAGAACGTTGGAATATTGCTGATTATTATCACCAAGATGCCGATGTTCCGGGTAAAATGTATAGTCGGGAAGGGGCATTTTTAGACAAAGTTGACGAATTTGACCCAGCTTTCTTCGGCATCTCACCCCGGGAAGCCGCCGCCATGGATCCGCAACAACGGTTACTGTTAGAAGTCTGTTGGGAATCCCTAGAAAATGCGGCTATTGCGCCAGAAAGTTTGATTAATAGTCAAACTGGCGTATTTATGGGCATTTTTCGCGATGATTATGCCCAATTGTGTTTTCATCAAGGCGTAGTCAATCACATTGATGCTTACAACAGTTTAGGAACCAGTCGCGCTATTGCCGTCGGCAGAATCTCTTATCTATTTGGGTTTCACGGTCCGACTCTGCAAATTGATACGGCCTGTTCCTCCTCCCTCTTGGCAGTACATTTGGCCTGTCAAAGTCTGCGCGGCCAAGAATGCAATCTCGCTTTAGCGGGGGGGGTGAATCTGATGTTAACCCCGGCCACTGCGATTAGTAATTGTAAATTAAAAGCCGTTTCTCCCCAGGGTCGCAGTAAAACCTTTGATGCTTCGGCCGATGGTTATGGTCGGGGCGAAGGTTGCGGCGTCGTGGTCTTAAAACGTCTCAGTGATGCTCTCCGAGATGGCAATCTTATTTTCGCCCAAATTCGCGGTTCGGCTGTCAATCACGATGGAAAAAGTAATGGCTTAACCGCCCCCAATGGTCAGGCACAGGAAGCTTTACTCAGACAAGCCCTCGAAAGAGCGAAAATTCAACCTAAAGATCTGCAATACGTCGAAGTTCACGGTACAGGTACATCTTTAGGAGATCCCATCGAGGTTTTATCCTTAGGGAAAATTTATGGCCAGGGTCATAGCCAAGATAATCCCCTGATTTTGGGAACCGTGAAAACTAATATGGGGCATCTGGAAGGAGCTGCGGGAATTGCGGCGTTAATTAAGACAGTTTTACAGCTACAAAATCAGCAAATAGCCCCTAATCTTCATTTTAAGAACCCTAATCCCTATATTCCCTGGGAAAAACTGCCGGTCAAAATCCCCACCACTCTTACCCCTTGGTTGGTCAGAGAAGGAGTCCGACGGGCTGGAGTGAGCGCTTTTGGGATGAGTGGCACTAACGTCCATTTAATCGTTGAGGAAAGCAATTTTGAGCGGCTTGGTGACGAAAAACCTCATTTAGAACGTCCTTGTCATTTAATTACCCTTTCGGCGAAAAGTGAGCCAGCCTTACGGGAATTAGCTCAACGCTACTACGATTTTTTAGGTCAAAATTCCCAGACGGTCATGGCAAATCTGGCCTATACCGCTAATACTGGGCGATCGCATTTTGAGCATCGTTTAGCTATTCCCTTTCTGGCTCAAAAACAGCTTGAGCAAGCTTTAAAAGACTTTATTAGGGGTGAAAATCGCTTTTCAGGTCAAAAAAGTCTTTTAACCTCGAAAAAAGCCCCTAAACTGGCTTTTATGTGTACGGGACAGGGTTCACAATATCCCGGAATGGCTAGGGAACTCTACGAAACGCAACCGACTTTTCGCCAAACTTTAGAGAAATGTGACGAAATTTTACGGAGCTATGGGGTGAAATCCTTACTGCAAGTGTTATATGGGGACGAAAAAACCAGTCAGTTGATTAATCAGACTTTTTACAGTCAAATTACCCTATTTTCTCTGGAATATGCCCTCGCCCAACTCTGGTTATCTTGGGGAGTGAAACCCGATGCTCTCATCGGTCATAGTTTAGGGGAATATGTGGCCGCTTGTTTAGCGGGAGTCTTTAGCTTAGAAGACGGTTTGAAGTTAATTGCCCATCGGGGACGCTTAATGCAGACATTACCGAAAAACGGCATAATGGCGGCAATTTTTACCGATTCCGACACCGTGACCAATCATCTCAGGAAGATTAGGGGCATCTGTACCATTGCTGCGGTCAATAGTCGAGAAAATACGGTCATTTCTGGCGAAACTGAGGCTATTAACCATTTAATCGCTAACTTCAATCAGAGAGGCATTGAAAGTCAGACTTTAGCGGTTTCCCATGCTTTCCATTCTCCCTTAATGACGGGTATGGTGGGGGAATTTGCCAAGATTGCCGAAACTATCACCTATCATTCTCCGCATCTTCCCCTTATTTCTAATCTGACTGGGGATGTTATCGATGCAGAGATAGCAACTTCCCAATATTGGGTCAATCATCTACTGTCTCCCGTAGAGTTTGCCCGGGGTATAGAAAGATTAGGAGAGTTAAATACGGAAATATTCCTAGAAATTGGCGCAAAAACCACCTTAATTAACCTAGGTCAGCAAAATCTCCCCGACCGAGGTCTCTGGTTAGCTAGTTTATCCCCAAAACAGTCGAATTGGGAAACCCTGCTCCAAAGTTTAGCGACCCTTTATGTAAAAGGGGTCAAAATTGACTGGAATGGATTCGACCTGGATTATTTACGCGAAAAAATCCCCTTACCGACCTATCCCTTCCAAAGAAAACGCTATTGGTTAGATTACATTGATTCTCAGCTAAAAACCCCGACAGTGGCGGCAGCTTTCCACCCTCTCCTACAGCAACCGCTGCATCTATTGGGGTCAAAGGATGTTCACTATCAATCCTCTCTTTCTCCCTGCTCTCCGAGCTATCTGCAAGAACATCAAGTTTTTGGCCAGGTAGTTTTCCCGGCCGCGGCCTATCTAGAGATGATTATAGTGGCAGCCGGTCAACAATATCCCAATCAGCAGTTTACTATTGGTCAATTGAGTCTGAATCGACCCTTAATTTTCTCAGACAACCAGAGTAAAAAGGTACAGTTAAGCTTACTAGCGGGGGGACAATTTCAGATTCTCAGTCTTGGGGAAGGGGAAGTTTCCCTACTGCATCTATCCGGTAATTTAACCAATGAAAACCAGGACTTACCCAGCGGCAATTGGACAGATATCCGGGACCGTTGTCACCAAAAAATCGAAATTGCACAGCATTATCAGGACTGTTTAAGTAAAGGAGTGAACTACGGGGAAAGTTTTCGAGTTATCCAGCAACTTTACCGCAATCAGTCCGAAATTGTCGCAAAAATTCAACTTTCTTCCCATCTACTCTCGCAAGCGGTGGATTACCAGCTACATCCTGTCTTACTTGATGGTTGCTTTCACGCTATGTCGGCACTATTTCCCGCAGGGAATAGCACCTATCTTCCCACTAATATTGACCGATTGACCTTTTCGGGAGTTAAGGACACCTCTATATACTGTCATGGTCGCTTCAGCCATAGCAATTTGCAAAACGGCATCCTAATCGCTGATTTGACTATTTTCAGCGAATCGGGTCAATTAATTAGCCAAATTGACGGATTAACTTTTCAACAAGCCCGGCCAGAAACCCTCTTTTCCCAGACCAACGACCTCAAGGATAGTTTATACGAAATTACTTGGCAAGCCACGGACTTGACGGGAATGGATTGGACAGAAACAGGAGATTGGTTAATTTTTGCTGACAAAAAGGGAGTAGGGCAACAATTAGCCGAAAAATTGCTGCAACAAGGGCATAGATGCCAACTTATCGCCGAAAACAATCGCCAGACTTGGCAATATTTCCTCAAAAAACCCTATCAAGGTCTAATTTATCTCTGGGGAATCGATGACGACCAAGCTTTAGAAAATAATCAAAACCTAGCCGTCACTCAGGAGCGAATTTGTGGAACTTTGCTGGAAATAGTGCAAGAACTAGGCAAAATAGAGGTTAATTACTCTCCTCGCCTCTATATTGTCACCCAATCGGCTCAATACATTCCTTCTCAACCCACAGTGATTGCCCTTGCCCAAAGTTCCCTCTGGGGATTAGGACGGACTATTGCCCTAGAACACCCAGAATTGCGCTGTCTGTGTCTAGATGGAGATAAATTTCAGGATAGCCACACCTTAGCCCTAGAGGTGTTCCAATCTTTACAAAGTTCGGAGGAGGAAAATCAAATCGTTTGGCGGCAAGGCCAGAGCTATGTGGCTCGTTTAGGGCGATTTATCCCGAAATCGTCGCTAAAAAACCGAGAAATTGCCGAAAATGCCACCTATCTTATTACTGGTGGTCTAGGGGCCTTAGGGCAGCAAGTGGCTAATTGGTTAAGGAAAAAAGGAGCAAAATCCCTCGTCTTACTGAGTCGCCGGGGAATAACTCCAGAAACCCAACCAATTATAGACCAATGGCGACAAGAGGGAACCAATGTAGAAGTTTTTGCCGCCGACGTTAGCGACTTTGGCCAAATGCGTCGGGCTTTTGAGATAATCGAGCAACAGTTACCCCCCTTAAAAGGCATTATTCACACGGCCGGGGTGTTAGAGGATGCCAGCTTATCCAAACAGACTTGGGAGAAATTTGAGCGCGTCTTTTCCCCCAAAATACTCGGCGCTTGGAATTTGCATCTCCTCAGTCAAGAAGTGGATTTAGACTGGTTTATTAATTTTTCCTCGATGGCCTCGGTGTTAGGGTCTTCTGGACAGAGTAATTATGCTAGTGCTAATGCCTTTTTAGATAGTCTAGCTCATTATCGTCAAGCGCAAGGACTGCCGGCCCTGACTATTAATTGGGGACCCTGGGCAGAGGGTGGTATGGCCGAAAATTTAGGCGAAAAAGCGAAAAAAAGGCTAATTAAACAGGGTTTTACCCCTCTTGATCCCCAAAAATGTTTACATCTCCTCGAAACATTGCTGACGACTTCTCGGACACAGGTAACTGTCGCTTCTCTCAATTGGAATAGCTTTTTTAACAGTTTCGAGAATCAAAAAATTCCGCCTTTATTACGAGATTTCCAAAGTTTTTCAGCCCAAAAATTAACCCCAGACAATAATTTTATTGATGTCTTAAGGACAGTGCCAATTGAGGAGCGTTTTGCGGCTTTGACTGCTCATGTTCAAGGTATTGTAGCGGAAATTCTCGCTATTCCGGCTAGAGAATTTACCCAAGTTGACCAAGGTTTTTTTGAGTTGGGAATGGATTCTTTAATGACGGTGGAATTACGCAATCGTTTAGCCAAGGATTTAGGTAAATCTCTGGCGGCAACTATCACTTTTAAATACCCAACAGTGACCAGTTTGGTCGATTATCTGGTAGCTGAAGTTATTGACCTTGACTTTAGTTTAAAACCCTTAGCAATAGGAGCAAATCAAGATAGCAATCTTGATCCCCTAAACGAAGAAGACTTATCCCTAGAAGAATTGTCCGATTTACTGCTACAGGAGTTAAATTCCTTAAGTTAGAAAAGCAGACCTCAAACTCTATCTAAATAACCTGTTTACCATGACACAAACACCTGCCAAAACTGATCAAATGAGCTTAATAAAAGATGCCTTAAATCAAATTAAGGTCTTAAAAACTAAGCTACATACCCTAGAAAAAGCTAAGAATGAACCAATTGCAATTATTGGTATGTCCTGTCGCTTTCCCCAGGGAGCTAATTCACCGGAAACTTTTTGGGAATTATTGCAATCAGGAACCGATGCCATCAGCGAAATTCCGCCGCAGCGCTGGAATATTGACAATTATTACGATCCTAAGCCCGATGCAAGGGGAAAAGTCTATACCCGTCACGGTGGCTTCTTAAATCAACCGATAGATCAATTTGACGCTGATTTTTTTGGTCTTTCTCCCCGGGAGGTAGCACAAATGGATCCGCAACAGCGATTACTGCTGGAACTAGCCTGGGAAGCTCTGGAAAATGCGGGAATATCACCCTTAAATCGGCGAGGAAGTCAAACGGGGGTATTTATCGGCATGATGACTCAAGATTACTCCCATTTTAGCCATCATCCCGATCTGATTGATGCCTATACGGGAACGGGAAATGCTAAAAGTGTAGCTTCGGGACGTTTATCCTATCTTTTTGGATTTCATGGCCCAACTTTAACGGTTGATACTGCTTGTGCCTCCTCTTTAGTCGCTGTTCATTTAGCTTGCCAAAGTTTACGCAATAACGAGTGTGAAGTTGCCCTAGCTGGGGGAGTCAACCTAATGTTAACTCCCTTCGTTACTATCATGGAATCCCGCGCCCAGATGTTGTCTCCTGACGGTCGTTGTAAAACCTTTGATAGAACAGCAAATGGCTATGTGCGGGGAGAAGGCGGCGGTATTATAGTTTTAAAGTCTTTATCTGCGGCTATTCGGGATAATAACTTGATTTTAGGACTAATTAAAGGTTCGGCCGTTAACCATGGTGGTACGAGTAGCGGTTTAACAGTTCCCAATCAACTTAGTCAAGAACAATTGATTCGTCAAGCTTTAAAAAATGCTCAGGTAAAGCCAGAGGACATTAGCTATATTGAAGCCCATGGAACTGGCACTTCTTTAGGCGATCCCATTGAATTAGGTGCATTATCGACAGTTTTTGCTAAAAATCCCCAACCGGTTTGGGTTGGTTCCGTCAAAACCAATATCGGCCATCTAGAAGCGGCCGCTGGTATTGCCGGACTGATGAAAGTGATTTTATGCTTGCAACATCGACAAATTGCCCCCCATCTCCACTTCCAGCAACCGACACCCCATCTAGACTGGGAAAATCAGCCGCTGAAAGTTCCGACTAAAAACCGTGAATGGGTTAGTGAAAATTCTGCTCGTTTAGCTGGAGTTAGTTCTTTTGGCTTAAATGGCACTAATGCCCATATTATTCTCGAAGAATACCCTTACGAACCTCAAACGACTGCGGCACCTGATTCATCGCCCTATCTGTTCACCCTCTCAGCCAAGACTGAATCGGCTTTAATCAAACTAGCCCAAAAATACGCACATTACCTAGAAAGTGCGAAAAATATTGCTTTAAGCTCCATTTGTGCTACTAGCAATCGCAGTCGCTCCCAATTACCCCATCGTTTCACCTGTATTGTCTCTAGTCACTGCCAACTTCAAGAAAAATTAGCCGCTTTCGTTCAAGGTGAACCCAGTTCTTTTCGCCAAAAAAGTGAATTTAATGGCAAAAATCGGGCAAAAATTGCCTTTCTCTTTCCGGGACAGGGTTCTCAATACCCAGGTATGGGAAGGGAACTATACCAATGTTATCCTCTATTTCGTCAAACACTCGATCGCTGTGCTGAGATTCTCCGTCAATATGGGGACTATTGCCTAACGGAGATTATTGACCAAGAAAATCATCTCAATCAAACTTTTTACAGCCAACCTGCCCTATTTGCTCTCGAATACGCCCTTTTTAAACTCTGGGAATCCTGGGGAATTACCCCCCATGGGGTTATGGGTCATAGTTTAGGGGAATATGTGGCCGCCTGTGTTGCTGGAGTCTTTAGTTTAGAAGATGCCTTAAAATTAGTCTTCTATCGGGCTAAATTGATGGATTCTGTGGGAAAAAGCGGTTCAATGGTCGTTATCTCGGCTAGTGAAGCTGAAATTATTCCCTTAATTGCCCCCTATCAATCTCAGGTCGCTATTGCCGCTATTAATGGTCAGGATAATATTGTCCTGTCCGGTGCTGCAGAGACCATAGAAACCCTGGTAAAACAGCTTCAGGTCAAAAATCTGAAAATTACCCGGTTAAATGTCTCTCAAGCCTTTCATTCCCCTCTGATGGAGAAGATTTTAGACGAGTTCCGACAAATTGCTGAAACTATCACCTATCATCCCCCCCAACGAGCCTTAATTTCTAACCTTAATGGCAACTTAGTCAATTTTGAGGTCACTACTCCCGATTATTGGTGTCGTCATCTCCGGTCTTCTGTTCGCTTTGCCGATGGGATAAAAACCTTACTGGACAACGGTTATGAGCTATTTGTCGAATGCGGCTCCCATCCCGTTTTATCGGGTATGGGCAGCCTACTGGATAAAAATTATTCTTGTCTTTGGTTGCCCAGTTTGCGTCGTCAAACCTCTGACCGACAACAGATTCTCGAGAGTGTCAGTCAGCTTTATCTGCGGGGATTCGCCCTGAATTGGCAAGAGATAACGGCCAATCAAGACAGTAAACCCTGTATCTTACCGACTTACAGCTTTGAAAGAAGTAGTTATTGGCTAAAAACAGGCGACTTGACCCCAGAAGAAGCGCAATTATTGCCTGAATTGTCGAAATATCTCCTAGAAACACCGCCGCAACCGCCGGAAGTTGTCAAAACCACCACCGCATCATCTTCTGGTCATCTAATTACCCTTGACTCTCTTTTGGCCACACCCGCAGAGAAACAGCTTAAACAACTAGAAACCTACATTATCGGTGTTTTAGAACAGATTACTGGTTTATCCGTGGTCAAGCTACATACCAAGCAACCGCTCTCTAGTTTAGGCTTAGATTCTCTCATGTCCAGTCAATTACGACGTCAACTAGAGGAGGATTTAAAAATTATTGTTCCCGTGGAATACCTAGCGGGATTGAGTATTGAGCAGTTTTTACCGCAAATATTCAACTTAATCACCCAAAATTCCCAAACTGCAACTAGCAATAAAACTCCTCTCCCCTCAAAACAGAAAAAACCAATCAAGACGACTAAAGCCGAAAATATCTCTAATGATCCGAAACTTTGGCTAATTCGCAAACAAGCTAATCCTAACGCCAGCATTCGTCTATTTTGTTTTCCCTACGCCGGTGGGAGTGCCTCCGTATTCCAAAATTGGCTGAATTACTGCCCCAAGCAAGTGGAATTGTGGGCGATTCAACTACCCGGACGCGAAACGCGTCTTCAGGAAACTGCGATTACATCGCTAAAATCCCTGATTAATCGTCTCATTCCGATTCTGACTCCCTATTTAGACCAACCTTATGCTTTTTTTGGTCATAGCATGGGTTCTTTAATCAGTTTTGAATTAACCAGAGAATTAGCTAAAACTCGGCAAAATCTACCCCAACATTTATTTATGTCTGGATTTCGAGCGCCTCAAATTGTCAATCCTGATTTACCCATTCATCGTCTGGGAGATGAGCAATTTTTAACAGCTTTAGGTCATTTTCAAGGAACCCCAGAAACTCTCCTCAAAAATCCCGATTTAATGGCGGCTTTTTTGCCAATTTTACGAGCAGATTTCAAACTCCTAGAGACCTATTCTTATCAACAAGGTCAACCCTTAAATTGTCCTATTACCGTTTTTGGAGGCCACAACGATGCCAAGGTTTCTGCCGATCAATTACAACAATGGCAACTGCAAACCAATCAAGATTTTGTCCTGCATACCTTACCGGGAGGACATTTCTTTATCAATCAACATACGGAGAAAATTATGAAAATAATTTGCCAAAGTTTACGAGAGTTTCCTGAACAAATGACTGCCTAATCAACCAATTATTCAAGGGAGAAAAATCATGACTTTAGATTACAAAGAGCAATACTGTATTATTGGGGCTGGTGCCGCAGGATTAGCGGCGGCTAGAGCCTTAAGCAAAGCCAAAATTCCCTTTAATGTTATCGAATCTGCCCAGGATGTTGGGGGTATTTGGATTTATGATCGTCCCGATAGTCCAATGTATAAAAATACACATCTGATTGGTCATAAAACCACACAACCTTTTTCCGATTTTCCCATGCCAAAAGATTACCCAGATTATCCCAATCATCGGTTAGTCTATGAATATCTTCGCAATTATGCCGCTCATTTCAATCTCTATGATTTCATGGAATTTAATCTCAGCGTGGAGAAAGTAAAAAAAGCGGGTAACTTTTGGGATGTCACCCTTAGCAACCAAGAAACCAGACGATACCGAGGGGTTTTAATCGCTAGTGGTTATCATAGTAAACCGAATATTCCTCAATTTTCTGGGCATTTTGACGGGGAAATTATCCATTCAAAAGATTATGATAATCCCGCTCAACTAAATGCTAAAAAAGTCCTAGTAGTTGGAGCGGGACAATCAGCCATGGATTTAGTCGTCGAAGCGGCTATCAATGGCAGTAAAACTTTCCATAGTACCCGCCGTGGCTTTCTCTGTATGCCGAAATTTTTGTTCGGTTTGCCCCCAGAATGGGTGATGATTAACACGCCAATCATGAATCTAATTCCAGCCCAAGAACACATGAAAATGATGGCTTTATTATCACCAATAGCTCTATTCTTACAAGGAGTTAATCTCAAAAAACTCAATATTCCTACAGATTGTAAAAGTAACGGTCTAATTATTCCCAACAGTGACCAACAAATCTATCGTTATTATGTGCATGGAGATGTCACCCATAAGCCTAATATCCAAGAATTAGACGGAAAGAATGTTATTTTTGCCGATGGCAGTACAGAAGAAATTGATCTGATTATCTACGCCACTGGTTACAAAATTGAATTTTCTTTTATTGACAAATCGGATTTAAATTGGCAAGAAGGAACCACCCAGCCTAACCTCTATATGAATGTTTTTCACCCAGAGGAAAATAACCTGTTTGTCATCGGAATGGTTCATCCCACTGGCACCCACTGGCGAGTATTTGAAGAACAAAGTAATTTAGTGGCCGCTTATCTACAAGCTCAGGATAAAAAATCCCGGTTTGTCTATAAATTTGAAAAGCTAAAACGTCAAATTAGTGCCAATTTAAGCGCCGACAATAAACACCATAGCGGTACTCACTCCTTAGTGATTGACAAATTGGGTTATATACGCCAAGCCCAAGGATTAGCTCGCCGATTACTGGCTTAAATCTCCCACGATAATTCCCCCCCCCTGAAATCCCTCTCTCTTAACTCCAATGCCCTACATTATTGAGACAGCTACTGGTTTTCCAGAACATTACTATCCCCAAGAAGTTCTAGAAGTCAATATCAGAAATCATTGTGCTAATCTTCTTCAAGATTATTGCCGAGAAAATCAACTCGACTTCCAGGAACAAACCTTTTTTGATTTAGAACAAATTCATCGTTTTTTCAGTAATGTCAAAATTCAAGGGCGATACTTCACTATTCCCCTAGATGAATTCGATGCCGATAATCCTCCTGGAATCGCCCAACCCTTTCGTCAAATGGTCGATCTAACTATGGATTTAGTAACATCGACAGTAACTAATTTGCTCAAAAAAGCCGCTCTTTCTCCCAAAGAAATCTCCCTAGTTACTTCCGTTACTGTTCTTCCTTCCGTTCCTTCCCTAGAAAGTTTACTCCTCAATCGTCTAGATTTTTCCCTCGATATCAAGCGGCAAGCGTTATCCGGTGTCGGCTGTTTGGGAGGCGCCCAAGGATTAGCCAGAGTAAACGATTATCTGCAAGGACATCCCACCGAAGCAGCGATTTTGTTTACCACCGATCCCTCCTCTGGCCTTTGGCAAGGGTCAATTCATAGCGATTTAACGGAATTATTGGGACAATTACCCGAAGATCCGTCTCAATATAGCAATATCATTATGACCCTTGTGGTAGCGGCTTTATTTGGCGATGGAGTCGGCACGGTTCTCTTAGCGGGAGATGAACATCCCTTAGTCAAGCAAGGTAAAGCAAAACTGAAGATTATCGGCACTCAATCGCTATTAATGCCCCACACAGAGCATTTAATGGCATTACCTTTAACAGACTACGGTTTTCGCCAAATTCTTCGCCCAGAAGTCTCTGATTACGTCAAGGGTGGGGTGAGAAAAGCGGTGACATCTTTACTGGAAAAAACAGGAGTTTCCCTCGAGGAAATTGTCTGTTGGATGGTGCATCCGGGGGGTCCAAAGATTCTCGATGCAATAGTTGAAGAATTTCAGTTAGAACCGGATATTTTACAGGTTAGTTGGGATATTTTGGCAGAAATTGGCAATATTGCCTCTGCTACTATCCTCTGCATTCTCGATGAAACCCTTTCCCGTCCCCATCCTCCCACGGGTTCCTACGGATTAATAATTTCCATGGGGCCTGGATTTGCTCAAGAAGCCATTTTAGTTCAATTCTAAGGATATTTAAGGATGTTAAGCCAAATAGTTTTCATTGCCCTGATTAGTTACATTATTGTCCAACGAGTGCGCGTTACTCGTCTGAGTAAACAGAATATGGCCAAAGTCTTAGCGGAAGGTGGCAAACTGCATAGTTCTAATTATGTGGGATTCGTCAAGATTTTCCAATCTAGCTGGATGCTTTGCATGATCGGGGAAGTTTATCTGCTCGATCGACCTTTTATTCCAGCATTGGCTTTATTTTCCCTAATTACTACTTTTTTAGCTCAAAAGCTCCGCTATGCCTCCATTGAAGCCTTGGGCGATCGCTGGATTCATCAGGTGGTCACGGTTCCTCAGACACCCGTGATCGACAATGGCATTTATCAATATATCCGTCATCCTAACTGGTGGGCCATGATCACGGAATTAGCGGTGGTTCCCTTGTTTCATACCGCTTATCTGACATCTATAGTCTTTAGTCTCCTGAATGCTTGGTTATTAATCCAACGCATTCCGGCTGAAGAAGAAGCTTTGAGTCAAGACACCAATTATCAAGCAGTTTTCGCCAATACTCCCCGTTTTATTCCTAGTTTTAGCGCAATTTTCTCTCGCAAACAGCAACCGCTTAAAAGTTAATTGCCACGGATAGCAGGGCCGGTTCCCTACGGCCCTTTAATTACCCTTCATACCTGAATTTCAAGGAGAAAAAAAATACTATGGACTCTCTAATTGTTTCCGAAAATATTATTAGCGACAATTTAACTAACGCTCTACAGGAATGGGAAAATTTATTAGGCTCCGAATATGTCAGCACCGATAACAAAAAACGCCTAGAAGCCGAGACCGCTACCTACGAAACCCATGCTAAAATCCCGGCAATTATTCGCCCAGGTAATCGTCAAGAAGTCCAAGAATCTCTAAAAATTGCTAATCGCTATCAAACCCCTGTCTATCCTATTAGTACGGGTAAAAATTGGGGTTATGGTTCGCGAGTTCCTAGCCGCACCGGTTCGGTTTTAATGGATTTGAGTCGATTAAATCAGATTTTGGATTATAATGAAACCCTAGCTTATGTAACTATTGAAGCGGGTGTTACTCAGCGACAACTCTACGATTTTTTGCAGAAAAATGGCAATAAATTATTAATGAGTGTCACTGGTTCGACTCCTGATTCTAGTATTATTGGCAATATTCTCGAACGAGGTGAAGCCAAAGGACCTTTGGGCGATCGCTTTAATCATGTCTGTGGAATGGAAGTAGTTTTGCCCACCGGTGAATGTGTTCATACGGGATTTAATCGCTTTGAAAACTCCCAAATAGGGGCGGTCAATCGTTGGGGAGTCGGTCCTTATTTTGATGGAATTTTTACCCAATCTAACCTGGGAATCGTCACCAAAATGACTTTTTGGTTAACCCCCTATCCTGAATATTTTCAGGCTTTTTTCTATAGCATCGATCAGGAAAATAAATTAGAGTTATTGATCGATAAACTACGTCAACTGAAAATGGCAGGGGTAATTAAAACCACCTTCCACATTAATAATAACTACCGAATGTTGTCTATTCAACAACAATATCCCTGGCAGGAATGCCAAGAAAAAACCCCTTTACCCCCCGATTTATTAGAACAATTAAGTCATCAATGGGGTGGCGGTGTTTGGATAGGAGAAGGTGCTTTATATTCGGCTTCACCAGAACAGGGAAAAGTTGAAAGAAACCTAATTGAAAAAGCCTTGAAAGGAATTGTCAATAAACTTATGTTTTTTGATGAAAATAAGTTCAAAATGGCCAGCAAAATGAGTCCCATTTTTAAAGTATTTACTGGTGTGGAAATTAAGGACAAGGTGGATTTAATTTATCACAAAAATCCCCAACGAGGAATGATTACCGAAAAAGTGCTGAAGATGGCCTATTGGCGCAAAAAAACGCCTCCCACTGATAAGTTGAATTTAGATCTGGATGCCTGTGGCATGATTTGGTGTGTTCCCGCCGTTCCTTTTCTGGGAAATCATCTCAGAAATGCTCTCAATATTATCAGCAGCATCGCTCAAAAATATGGTTATGAACCTAATATCGGCATTAACTGTATTACCGAGCGGAATATCAACATCAATGCTGCCATTTTTTATGATCGATTGCTAGAAGGAGAAGACCAAAAAGCCTTAAATTGTCACGATGAAATGTTGGCAGAATTGATCAATCAAGGCTATTATCCCTACCGTCTTAGTACCCACTCTATGAATAGTTTACCCCTAGCCAAAGACGATTATAGTTGCTTAATCCAGAAAATTAAAGACAGCTTAGATCCCAATCACATTCTCTCACCCGGTCGCTACGAATTTCTTTAAATAAGCCTAACAATCTACTGCTAACTGCCCATCTCTACCCCAATTCTAATGACTTCTAGCACTTCTAGCAAATGGCAACATCTCCGAATAGATTATCTTCCGTATATCACTGGTTGGTTTGGTAACTTTATCGTTAATAATGCCCTTCTAACCATGCTAATCTATCGCTACGACCCTGGCATTCCCAATGACTATAACTTATCCATTTTATTGCCCTCTGCTTTAGTGGGGATAGCGATAATGATTAGCCGTATTGCTGGGGCTTTTGTGCAGCCAGTGATCGGTTATTTTTCCGATCGCTTTTGGAGTCCTTGGGGCAAAAGAAGACCATTTATACTGGTCAGTTTACTCCCTTTAATTGGTGGTTTTATCCTGTTGTTTAATCCCCCTAATAACTTAAATCAAACCACTTACTTCATTTATTTAGTCACCATGCTTTGGGTGTTTTATGTGGGTATGGCATCCTACCATGTTCCCTATTTAGCCTGGTTGCCCACTCTCGCTAAAAGCCCAGAAGGAAGGGTTAAATTATCAACTCAAATCGGAATTTTTGGTTTAGTTGGTGCCACCATTGGTGGGATTATTGCCCCTTGGTTAACTGATAGCTATGGCTTTCAGGGCATGGGGATTGCTATTAGTCTTATTGGGGTAATTACTCTAGCCATGCCCTTGCTAGAAAAAGAAGAATATACTCCTTCTAAGGGCAAATATCCTAACTTTAAAACCACCTTAACGGCGGCTTTTACTAATCGGACTTTTTGTATCTATATGATCACCATGATCTTGGCGTGGATGGTGATTAGTATTATCTCGGTGATTCCGACTTTTTTAGTAATTGCTCTCCTCAAACGAGAGGTAAGTTTTGCCGCCGTGATTAATACTATTATCGTCGGTAGTGCCTTGGCTGGATTTACCCTGGTTTTACCCTTAGCGCAAAAATATGGCAAAAAACTGGTTTTTCAAGGTTCTTTAATCTGGGTTGGTCTGGGTATGATTGCCATGGCCTGTGGTCGTTTTTGGTGGCAAGATTCTTTGATTCCCTGGTTAATCCTTTCGATCATCGCTAATTTAGCCCTAGCCAGCTTTTTTAGTCTGCCGAATGCCATGTTATCGGACATTATCGATCAAGATGCGGAGCAACAAGGAATGGGCCGAGAAGCAATATTTTTTGGAACCAGGGGTCTTCTAATTCAATTTAGTCAAGGTGCGGGGTCTTTTCTAACAGGATTAATCCTGTCTTTCGGGAAAACTCCTGATAACCCCTGGGGGGTACAAATTGCCTTTTTGTCCGCCGGTATATTATCCCTAGCAGCGGCTTTTGTCCTACGGCCTTATGCCATCAAAAAATAGTTCTTTCCTCGCTAATCTGTTATTACTCTTGACAAAACCCTACTCATTTGGAACTAGATTATGACTTCCCCCAATCCCGTCACCAAACAGCAAGAAACTGCCATCAAAAAACTGCGATTGCCCTGGCGATTAATTATTACTGGTATCCTAGCAGCCACCTCGGTTTTTGCCTATCCTACCCTGCGTAATGTCCTCTTAGAAGACACCTCTGAATCCACCACCTCAGAAGAAAGCGCTTCGTTAGCAATCGATAAGAGCAAGACGGCAGCCTTACCGGTGCGAACCTTAACTTTAACTCCTGTCACCCATCATCAAGAACCGCGCCGTTATACGGGTAATATTGTGGCTAAACGGACAAGTGAACTAGGATTTGAGCGTTCGGGACAATTAATTAATTTATTGGTTCAAGAGGGTCAAGAGGTACGCCGAGGTACTTTAATTGCTACTCTGGATACACGCAATTTAGAAGCACAAAAACAAGAACTCATCGCCCAGCGATCGCAAGCCACGGCTAAACTGCAAGAATTACAAGCTGGTTCCAGGAAAGAAAGTATCGCCGCAGCCCAAGCAAAAGTCCGAGATCTCAGGGAACAATTAGCTTTAGCCCAATCTAAATACCAAAGACGGCTAGGATTGTATCAAGAAGGGGCAATTACTAGAGAACAACTCGAAGAAGTGCAAACCGATGTTAATGCCCAACAAGCGAGAATTGATCAAGCCCAAAGTGAATTAGATGAACTCAAAGCCGGTACTCGTCCCGAATTAATTTCTCTGCAAAAAGCCGTTATTGACCAATTCGATGCCCAACTGAAGAATATTAACTTAGAGATTGAGAAAAGCCAACTTAAAGCACCCTACGATGGCACTATTGCCCTCCTTCACGTCAATATTGGCACTGTTGTTTCTGCAAGTAATCCGATCGTTCGTTTGGTCGAAAGTAATCAACTGGAAGCGCGTATAGGGGTTCCCGTTGACCAGTCCGAAAAATTACCAATTGGGAGTAAACATCGTTTAAAAATTGGTGACAAAATAGTAACAGGACAAGTCACTTCAACCTTACCCCAAGTTGATCCAACTACCCGTACCGCCACGGTTATTTTAAGTTTAAATCAGACTCAGGGCCTGATTCCGGGGCAAGTGGTCAGCCTAGAATTATCTCAATCGGTTCCACAATCGGGCTATTGGTTGCCCACAGAAGCTTTAGTACAAGGCACGAGAGGATTATGGTCTTCCTATGTTCTAGGAGAAGCTAATCCCGATAATCCTCGACAATTTACCGTCAAACGCCAAGATTTAGAAGTTCTAGCGATTCAAGGCGATCGCTTGTTGGTGCGCGGGACGCTCACCTCCGGTGATCGGGTGATCGTCGAAGGGGTTCACCGCATCGTACCAGGGCAAATGGTGGAAATTTGGTAGTCAGCGGTCATTAATCAGCTTTATTATCCCTAATAATCTCCAATGAATAACTTATTTGAACGTAAACCTAGATTACTAATTCTGACCTTAATTCTGATTATTGTCTGGGGATTGTCTTCCTTTCAAATTTTGCCGCGCATGGAAGATCCCGAAACAATTAATCGAGGTGCCACCATTACCACCAATTTACCCGGTGCCAGTCCTTATCGGGTCGAATCCCTAGTGACCGAAAAAATTGAACAATCTCTCTCTAGCATCAAAGAAATTAGCCTGATTGAGTCCTCCTCAGAATTAGGGAGTTCCACGGTCAATATTGAACTTAAAGATGAAGTGACTGATGTGGATCCCGTCTGGTCACGCATTCGCGATCGGATTACCGATGTCATCCCGCAACTACCCCCAGAAGCCGAAAGACCCTTATACGAAGAAGGATATAGTCAAGCCTTTAGTTTATTGACTGCCATCCTTTGGGAGCTAGATACCGCTCCTAATTACGCTATTTTACGCCGACTTGGCCAAGAACTGTTCGATGAATTAGAAGCCCTTTGGGGAACCGAAAGGGTCGAGTTAGTCGGGGTTCCGGCCGAGGAAATTTTAGTCGAAATTGATCCGGTGAAATTATCCTCCCTAGGCCTAACTGCCGTCGAAGTTGCCCAACAAATTCAAACCAGTGATGCCAAGGTCGCCGCCGGACAACTTCGCAGTAATCGCAATAATTTATTATTGGAAGTCGATACCAGTTTAGAATCACTCTCTCGGATTCGAGCAATTCCGATTCGTTACAGTAATGATGGACAATTTACCCGTTTAGGAGATATCGCCCTAGTTACCAGGGGAATTCAAGAACCGCCGCCAGAACTAACTATTATTAACGGTAAACCGGCTATTGTGGTGGCCGCTATGATGGAATCGGGGCAACGCATAGACGAATGGACAACGGCAGCCCAGGCCAAGTTAGACCTGTTTCGACCCTCTCTCCCCCAAGGTGTTAGCCTCAAGATAATTTTTGCCCAAAATCGTTATGTGGCTAACCGAATCGATGGATTATTCAGCAACATGATCCTAGGGCTACTCTGTGTCATGGGGACAGCTTTTGTGATGATGGGATGGCAGTCCGCCTTGGTAGTAAGTCTATCCTTGCCTTTATCGATCCTGATGGTCTTTGCCGGTATGAATCTCTGGCAAATTCCCCTACATCAAATGTCGGTGACAGGAATTGTTATTGCTTTGGGACTTTTGATCGATAACGCTATTGTGATTGTCGATGAACTGCAAAAAGGACTACGGACGGGAATAGCTCACCAACATATTGTTGCTGAAACCGTTAAACAGTTAGGGATTCCCCTCTTAGCTTCTACCCTAACCACGATTTTGTCTTTTATGCCGATCGCTCTTTTGCAAGGAGGCACCGGCGAATTCGTGCGTACTATCGCCCAAACAGTGATCTTAGCCTTGGTTAGTTCTCTAATTTTGTCCCTAACGATTATTCCTATTCTCAGTTTACGTTTATATCAACTGACTCATCGATCGCACCAGACAAAAACCCATTGGTGGGATACGGGAATTAATTTACCGCTCCTAACGGGGTTGTATCGCCAAATTTTGAAGTTAATTCTCTATTTTCCCGTATTAGGTCTGGTTATTGGCTTGATTATCCCAATTACTGGCTTTGTTGTCGCCGGCACTCTCCCGGAAGAATTCTTTCCGCCGGCAGAACGAGATCAGTTAACCCTAGAAATCGAACTGGCCCCCACCACAACCCTAGAAGTAACTCAGGTAAAAGTGGCTCAAGCTGAAAAAATACTGCTAGATCATCGAGAAATTGCAGAAGTTCACTGGTTTTTAGGGCGTAATGCTCCCCCCTTCTACTATAATCTCTCCGATGGCGTCAAAGACTCTCCTAATTTTGCCCAAGCATTGATTCAACTTCGGCAAGTTTCTGATGATCCCCAATTGATCGAAACCTTACAAAAAGAATTGAGTCAAGCTCTACCGATGGCTAGGGTATTAGTCAGCCCCCTAGAACAGGGTCCACCGGTGGGGGCTCCGATCGAAATTAGGGTTTATGGCTCAGAATTGGAGATGTTAAGGAAAATTGGCGAGTCCTTACGGGAAGAACTGGCAAAAATACCCGAAATAACCTATTCTGTTGCTGATTTAAGTGAAATTCAAGCTAAATTAGCCTTAAAAATTAATGAAGAAAAAGCTCGACTGATTGGTTTGGATAATGCGGCGATCGCAAGTCAATTGGATAACCTTTTAGAAGGTTCTGTGGGTGGCTCGATTTTAGAAGCAACGGAAGAATTACCCGTACGAGTCCGAGTCGGTAATCGCGATCGCGAGCAACTGCCACAAATTGCCTCTTTAAATATTCTCGGTAATTCCGCCACTGCTGAACGGGCGAATATTTCCCTTTCCTCTGTGGCAGAATTTGATTTTCTCCCCGAATTAGCCACGATTCCTCGACGAAATGGCAAGCGAATTAATACGGTGAAGGCCTATGTTCAAGCTGATGCGATCGCTGCAACGGTTTTAGACGAATTTCGCCAAAACTTAGAATCGGGCAAATTTTCCCTTCCGCCAGGGTATCGGCTCGAATTTGGCGGAGAGGAAGAAGAAAGAGATACGGCTGTGGCTAATCTAATTGCTAGTGTGGGAGTCTTGACGATTCTAATGCTATCAACCCTTGTTCTTTCTTTTAACTCCTTCCGTCTTGCTGCTCTAGTTACTGTCGTCGGTATTAGTTCGATTGGACTAGCCTTATTTTCCCTCTGGTTATTTGAATATCCCCTAGGATTCATGTCGATTTTAGGCACTATCGGCTTAGTTGGGGTTTCCGTTAATGATTCTATTGTCGTGGTAGCGGCTTTACAAGCTTTACCCCCCCATCTTCAACGCCAACGAAAGGCAATCCGGGAAGTGGTCATTGCTTCCACCCGTCACATTCTCACCACTACCTTAACCACGGTGACGGGATTTGTGCCATTATTTCTCTACGGCGGCGCTTTTTGGGAACCCCTCGCTCTCTGTATTTCCATCGGGGTGATGGGAACCACCCTAAGCGCACTGGTATTTGTCCCGTCGGGATGGTACTATCTCGCTCAAGCCCAAAAGGTTTCCCCTCTGTCTGTTTCTGAGTAGCTTGATTAAATACCACTTTTGTAGAGACGTTGCCTAGCAACGTCTCTATTGATTTGGGTAAAAATACCCTGAAAGTCCTCTCGGCTCCACCGCCCTGATCCGAGAAAGTACGGAGAATTAGCTGAGTTAAATATAATCGAGTTTAAACAATAGATAAGTTTTTTAACAAGAGTAGTGTTAGATACTAATTACCCGATGGACTGGGGTAGAATTGGAAAAACCAGTCCAACTGTTTTAGCCAAGCTACTTAACTATGATGAAAATTAACTTGCTGTTCGCGTTATCTTCTCTTAAAAAATCGACAAAAAACTTTACATAAACTCAAAAGAGAGCCTGATAAATTTCTTATCTAAAAGCTGAGTTAGTTATCGGACAAAGTTTTTAGGTGCTTTTGTTGATTACTTCTTAACCACCATCTTAAAGTAGAAGAAGGGAGATGAAAGTTAATCAGTTACTAAGACTCTACGAACAAGGAGAACGGGATTTTTTAGGCATTGACTTGATGAGTCTAGATCTACAACAAGTGACTCTAATCGCTGTCAATTTTGCTGCGGCCAATTTGTGCGGAACTAATTTGAGCCGCTCTTTTCTGACTAAATCAAATCTGCGGGGAGCGAGTTTGAATTGGGCGAATTTAACCTATGCCAAATTAAGTCAAGCGCAATTAGTGGAAGCGGACTTAACCAAGGCCAATCTCACCGGGGCCTTTATGGTACAGGCTAACCTGCGTAACTCGCGATTAAGTGGGGCGGATCTTTCCCATGCTAATCTCCGGGGGGCGAATTTATGCGGGGCGAATTTATGCGGGGCGAATTTATACTTAGTTAATCTCTTGGAGGCAACCCTAGATAAAGTCAATCTCAATTGGGCCAATTTGCAGGAAGCGCGGTTAAGTGGGGCTAAATGTCGTCAGATTTCCGCAAGGGAAGCCAATTTTAGCAGCTCTTTTCTAAAAGAGGTGAACTTTCAGGGGGCTAATTTAGAAAGGGCTAATTTTAGCGAGGCACGTCTGACCGGTAGTGATTTACGCGGGGCCAATTTAGCGGGTGCTAATCTAGCGGGAGCGCGTTTACAAGAGGTAAATCTACAGGGAGCGGACTTGAGGGGTGCTAACTTGACGGGGACTTGTTTTGAGAGTGTCACTGGTTGGACAGAAATCGTCCAAGAAGATGATATTTTTCCCCTAGACTGGTTTCGGCCTCGTTTTGCTACTTAAAAGTCAATATATAGCGTTTCCTGTTCGCAAGAGGTACATTATCGATGTTGAAAAGCTTAATTAGCAAAGGTTTAACTGTACCACACAGGTGTGAGAACTGCTATATCTGCCGAAAGTCCCTCCTTTTCCTATCAATTAACGATTAGCTGGAGTGGTTAATCTTTGCTTAGGAATGGGGATTTGGGGAGCATTATTCGGCTCATCCTCGAAGGGTAAAGCAGGAGGAGGAGTGGTAGCACTGGGAGATGGTGCTGGAGATGGCGTGGGATTAACGGCAGCGGGGGGACTTTTCGGGGTGACTACGGGTGCGGGAGAGCTAAAACCGAGGAGAGCTTTGCCAAAGGGAAAAACATTAGCCCAGCGTTGAATATTGGGATGGCCAAACCAATCTTGACGGGATACCTTCACCGAGAGCAAAGGTGCGATCGCCCCTGATTTTTCGGCGGTTATTAATAAATCAATTTTATTAATACCCTGTTGTTGATTAAAACGACTGATGATAGTTTTCTCCGCTAATTGCGATGCTCTAGTCAATAATCCTTCGTAGGATTCTCCCTGTTGAACTGCGATGGTAAGATTAACAGTGGATTGAGCAAAAACCACGTCAACGGCGATAATTCCCGTCAGCAGCGTTAAAACAGTAATAGACTTGTACATAGGACAGACAGTTAAACAGTCACTCCCTGGTTAGGGTCGGGATCTTCCCTGTGAGAGTTCCCCGATCGCTTTCTTAAATTACCATGATCGATCTCTGGCCACAATTGAAAATTTTCTGGTAGCAAAATCGTCCTTGGCTCCTACCAATAGGCAACAGGGGAATAATTAGGGCTGGCTGAATAAATCTAAAAACTTTGTTGGATAATATCTTTAGGCTTTTTTGAAATCAAAAAGTGCCAGCCATTGGAGTAATCGGGGGGAAAATTCAGGTACTTTTTCCCTAAAATGGGTCAACCCCCACACCCGACAACCCACACCAACGAAAAACTTTTTCAGCATAACCTAATTATATTTGGCTATATCAACAAGAGGTTTCTAATTATGACACAAACTAGCGAAACCGTTACCTATTCTCTCGAATCTGTCCTGAAAGAAATTAAAGATAGTATTAAAGAGGTTAATCAGAAAATTGACTCTCTCCAAAGAGATGTTAATCAAAAATTTGATACTCTCCAAAGAGATATGGATCAAAAATTTGACATTCTCCAAAGAGATGTTAATGATTTAAAGGTGGAAGTCACAGAAATCAAAGGAGATATTAAAACTCTTGATCAGAAAGTCGAAACAATGGATAAACGACTGGAAAAAGTCGAGGATAGTTATGCAATCCTAGTTAAAGATATTGCGGACTTGAAAGGGTTTAAATCTCTGATTATCCCCATGGTTGTGGCTTTTTTAAGTGCCGTGGTCACTTTGGGATTGCGCGGCTTTTTTCTTGGCAACAAACCTTAAATATAGCAGGGAATATTGTTATCATCAAGTTTATTTTGTACTCTACCAATAAAATCTATGAGTTTTTGTATTAATCCCCATTGTCCTAAACCGAAAAGTATCACGGAGAGTCGTTACTGTCAATCCTGTGGTTCCGACTTGCTTTTAAATGGTAAATATCGAGTCACAAATTTATTGAGTGCCAAAGGTGGATTTGGTAATACCTATGAAGTGATAGATGAACATAAAATAACCAAAGTATTAAAAGTTCTTACCTACGATTCCAGCAAAGCTATTGATTTATTTCAACAGGAAGCCAATCTTTTAAAACAATTAAATCACCCCGGTATTCCCAAAGGAGAAAACTATTTTATTTATCATCCCCGGGAGAGTCAAACTGCTTTACACTGTTTAGTTATGGAGAAAATTGCTGGTATTGACTTAGAAGAACATCAAAAACAAAGAGGATTTAAACCGATTGATTATCATCTCGCTTTGGATTGGTTAACTCAGTTAGCTAATATTCTCCACGAGGTTCATAAACATAAATTCTATCATCGCGACATCAAACCCTCTAATATTATTTTAAAACCCGATGGTCAATTAGTTTTAATTGATTTTGGAGCAGCGCGACAGGTGACTAAAACTGTCCTAGCAGGAGGTAAAAATACGGGAATTTATACCCCCGGATATGCTCCTCCTGAACAATCTCGTGGTCACTCTGTCCCCCAATCAGACTTTTATGCTTTGGGCAAAACTTTCGTCTTTTTGTTAACCGGTAAAGAACCCAGTGACCCAAAAATTTATAATATCAATACCAATGAATTTAACTGGCGTAAATATGCCCCAAATATCCCTTCTAGATTAGCAGATTTTATCGATAATTTAATGGTAGAAAAACCTATTGATCGACCTAAAGATACCAAAACTTTGCTAAAAATTATTGCCGATATTAAAGCTAATCTCCATCAAACTAAAAAAACCAAAAATTCTTCTCCTGAAAAACCTAAAATTGTTCCTATTCCCAATCCTGCACTTTTTTCTTTACTCGCCGCAATTTCTCCTAGTTATGCTGGGTTTTGGCTCCGATTAAAAGCCTCTTTAATTGATTCTTTTATCGTTTTTATTATCGCCGCTTTATTAGGTGGTTATATCTGTTTTCGCTTACAACAATGGTCAACTTTCCAAGATTTAAATCTTAACTTTAATATACCCAAAGAAATGTGGGTTTACTATGCAGCGGGATTAAGTGCAGCTGGAACAACAATTATCGGGTTTGCTTTATTTATAGCGGCAATTATCTATAATATTCAAGCCAAACTTAACTTTACTCACGAACATATTGCCATCCTGACCGCTCTTGGTTTAGGAATAGTTATTAAATGGTTATATTATGTTTTCTTAGAATATCTTTTTAAGGCCACTATTGGTAAAATGTTTTTTGATTTATCCGTCACCGATAGCCAAGGAAGACGCATATCTTTTGCAAGAGCCAATCGCCGCTACTTACTAAAATTTCTCTCCACTGCTCCCTTATATTTGGGCTTTTTGCTGGCAGCCTGGACAAAGAAAAAACGCGCCCTTCATGACATGATTTCTGGTACACAAATCCGCAAGAAAAAGTAACCAGATACTAGAAAAGTAGGGAGATGAGAGCGGTTAAGATAGGAGAAAATTAACTACAATAGGGACAAGATATTCCCGCTCGGTAATTGGGGGACTGTTGATCTTTTTCATCGATGGGATGACCGCAAGCGGGACACATTTCATAATGTCCTACCTCTAAATTAGCTGTTAGGGCCACTCTTTGATCAAAAACAAAACATTCTCCTTGCCAAAGACTCTGATCGGGACTAACTTCTTCTAAGTATTTCAAAATACCTCCCTCTAGCTGATAAACTTGAGAAAAACCTTGATTTAATAAAAAAGCTGCCGCCTTTTCACAACGAATTCCCCCCGTACAAAAAAGAGCTATTTTTTTATCGTTAATACTATCAAAATTTTCCTGAATATACTCAGAAAATTGGCGAAAATGCTGGATTTCTGGGTTAAGCGCTCCCGCAAAAGTACCGATCGCCACTTCATAATTATTCCGAGTATCGATAACTACCACGTCCGGCTCTTTCAGCAATTGGTTCCACTCTTCAGTTTTGAGATGAATTCCTGTTTTTTCGAGAGGATTAGCCTTGGGTTGACCGAAAGTCACAATTTCCTTTTTTAAGCGAATTTTTAAGCGTTGAAAGGGCAAATAATCACAAACAGACTCTTTCACCTCTAGATTAGCTAAACGAGTATCGGTTTTTAACCAACTAATCACCTCGGCGATCGCTTGACGGTTCCCGGCGATCGTTGCATTAATCCCCTCGGCTGCCAGAAGAATAGTTCCTTTAATTCCTCTTTCTTGGCAGTATTTTTGTATTTCTGGCTGTTTTTGACGATAATCTGACAAAGCCACAAACTGGTAAAAAGTGGCGACTAGATAAGACATGGCAGGCAAGGGAAAAATTAACTTGTAATATTTTTCACTATAGGTTATGATAACGAAAGTGTCCTAAAAACCAGATCGGGGGTTTAGCTCAGTTGGTAGAGCGCCTGCTTTGCAAGCAGGATGTCAGCGGTTCGAGTCCGCTAACCTCCATAGCATCTCCCCCATAGTCCTAACTGATTCCCCTTTGTTTGGTGATTAGCTCAAGTCTTCTTGGGGAGACAATTAGCTAGTTAATTATTAAATGATGTCTCGTACCTATCAAGCTACTGGAATCAATCTGCAAGGAATGGCCTTCGGAGAAGCCGATCGCCTCTTAACTATTTTGACGGCCGAATATGGTTTAATTAGAGCCATCGCTCCAGGTGCGCGCAAGTATAAATCTTCCCTGCGGGGTAGAAGTGAACTATTTGTGGTCAATAATCTGTTGATAGTCGCTGGAAAATCCCTAGATAAGGTCGTTCAAGCTGAAACTATCGAATCTTATCCCAAATTAAGTCAAAATCTCGCCAAACTCACCGTTAGCCAATACCTCTGCGAACTGGTTTTGGCGATCGCACTGAGCGAACAACCCCAGAGGGAATTATACGAATTAATCTGCAGCCATCTGGCCAGAATTGAAGTCCTCGACGAAAATCAATACATACTTCCCTACCTTTGTCAAGCAATTTTTCATTTCTTAATAATTGCCGGTTTAGTGCCGCAAGTCCATAACTGCCTGTTGACGGGAAAAGCTTTAATTGGGGACAATTGCCTAGGATTTAGTTTCGAGGCAGGGGGAATAATAGATCTATCTGCCCTAACAGAAACAATCAACCCGCCCAAAATCGATAGTAAACTGACGTTGCAAGAACTGCAATTACTGCAATGCTTAGGAAAACCCGATTTTCCCCCAGAAGAAAACCTTACCTCAGAACTCGCTTGGATTAACCTCGATCGCCTGCTGCGCCGCTATACTCAATATCATCTGGGAAAAACTTTTCGCTCCTCGGCATTAGTTGAGGGTTTATCTCCCTTAGAATTTTAAACAGATAGCAAAAATCATCATAATGCAACTGTTTGACTCAGAAACTGACGACGCTACGTCTAGCGACTCTTCCACACCTGTTTTTAATTCTTCCGATTCCTCACCGAGGCAATCCGACGCAGAAACCATGAACCGCTTGCCTAAACGTGCGCCCAAATCCAATCCTAGTCAGGGTTTTGCCCCGGTGCTAAAAAACCCACGCTTTCTCATCCTCTGGGCGGGGGGAATTTTTTCCCAATTAGCGGATAAATTCTATTTAGTCCTGATGATCTCCCTAATTGCCACCCATTACCAAAAAGCCGATCAGTCGATTAGTGGCTGGGTATCGGCGATAATGATTGCTAATACAATTCCGGCGGTGTTAGTGGGTTCGGTGGCGGGTGTATATGTTGATAGATGGTTAAAAAAACAAGTTTTAGTTATTTCTAACCTTTTACGCGGGGCTTTTGTCCTCCTCATTCCCCTATTATTATGGTTAGTGCGCGAGCAAACTTTAGCCGTTCCCCTCGGTTGGTTGCCAGAAGGTTTAAGAAATTGGCATTATCGGTTACAGGGAGAATTTAACTTACCCTTCGGTTTTTTCCTGTTGTTAGTCATTACTTTTCTTGTCTCCACCTTAACCCAATTTTTTGCCCCCGCCGAACAATCTACCCTGCCATTAGTGGTAAAACGTCGTCATCTTCTACCCGCTAATTCCCTCAACACTTTAACCACGATGGCAGTATTAATTATCGGTTTTGCCATCGGTGAACCGGTATTAGCTTTTGCCGATAGCATTTTCGGCACGAGAGCCGGACAATTTGATATTGGCAAAGTGATGATTGTCGGTGCTTTTTATATAATTGCCGGTTTAATTCTAATTATCCTGCGAACTAACGAAAAATATGTCATTCCTACCGCAGAACAGCCCCATGTTTGGGAAGATATCCGCGACGGCATTCGTTACCTCAACAAAAATCATAAAGTTCGTAATGCTCTGATTCAATTAGTTATCTTATTCTGTATTTTTGCTGCTCTATCAGTATTAGCCGTCAGTATGGCGGAAAAACTACCCGGGTTAAAAGCTTCTCAATTCGGCTTTTTATTAGCCTCCTGTGGTGCAGGAATGGCAGTTAGTGCGATTACTTTGGGTTATTGGGGTCAAAAATTCTCCCACACCCAATTAAGTCTCTGGGGTTCCCTGGGTATGGCGGCAGCTTTAATCGGTTTATCTCTAGCAACAAAGAGTTTAATTTTAGCCTTCGCTATGACCGCTTTATTAGGGATTTTTGCCGCTTTAGTCGGGGTTCCCATGCAAACTACCCTACAGGCAGATACACCCCCCGAAATGCGCGGCAAAGTCTTTGGTTTAGAAAATAATGCCGTTAATATTGCCCTCTCTTTACCCTTAGCTGTTGCGGGTATCGCCGAAACTCAATTCGGACTCCGACCGGTACTATTAGCTTTAGCAGTTATGGCAGTTATCGGCGGTGGTTTTACTTGGTATGTTTCTCGCAATTTATTTAAAGATTAGCGGAACTTATCAGTTATCAGTTATCAGTTATCAGTTATCAGGAGTCAGGAGTCAGGAGTCAGGAGTCAGTATTTAGGAGATTGCGTTTATTTATTCTCCCATCTCCCCCGCAAAGAAGCGAAACTAATATTAACTAAACGGTTGTACGAACAGGGTTATCAACGAGAGGACATTATCAACCTCTTTAAGTTTATCGATTGGCTGATGAGCTTACCCACTGACTTAGAACAAGAGTTTCAACAGGAATTAAATCAGTACGAGGAAGAAAAACGAGTGCGTTATATTACCAGTGTTCAAAGAATGGGAATGGAAAAGGGGATGAGAGAATCTGTCATTGATGCCCTTGAGATTCGGTTTGAGAATGTGCCTTCTGAACTGGTTAATAAGATTAGCCAAATTCAAGAGACTTCTCTTCTAAAAAATCTCCACAGACAAGCGATTACTCTTGACTCAATCTCAGATTTTCAAGGCTATTTAAATCAGTTAAACAAACCTGAATAATTCTGGTTTGTCGCCCAAGTAAACGGGTTTCAGAAGAAAACGGATTTCGTCCGACTGCTGATTCCCGATAGTTGTCCCCTGAATCATCCCACAGTTTTATATTTTCTTTAGAGATGGGCTGTCCCAAAACCTGCTCAGAGCGGCCAAAAGTCAGAAAATAGAAATAAAGGTGCGATTAGAGAACTTGAGCCGCGATCGCACACATAAGCCGCCATTGGAGAAAGATAAAGTTATGGCAGATAACTACAGAAGTCGCATTGTTACCCAAGGTACCCAACGCAGTCCGAATCGGGCCATGTTAAGAGCGGTAGGTTTTGGGGATGAGGACTTTAACAAACCAATCATCGGCATCGCTAACGGATTTAGCACCATTACCCCCTGTAACATGGGAATTAATGATTTAGCAATGCGTGCCGAAGCAGGAACCAGATTAGCGGGGGGAATGCCGCAACTTTTCGGGACTATCACCATTAGTGACGGGATTTCCATGGGAACAGAAGGAATGAAATATTCTCTCGTTTCTAGGGAAGTAATCGCCGATTCCATTGAAACCGTCTGTAATGGTCAAAGTCTCGATGGAGTCCTCGCTATCGGGGGTTGTGACAAAAATATGCCGGGGGCAATGATTGCCATGGCCCGGATGAATATTCCCGCTATTTTCGTCTATGGTGGCACGATTAAACCAGGGCGCTACAAAGATTGCGATTTAACCGTGGTCAGTTCCTTTGAAGCCGTGGGACAGTACAGCGCCGGTAAAATCAGTGAAGAAGACCTCATCGGAATTGAACGCAACGCTTGCCCTGGCGCTGGTTCCTGTGGTGGAATGTTTACTGCTAATACCATGTCTTCCATTTTTGAAGCCATGGGGATGAGTTTACCCTACTCCTCGACCATGGCCGCCGAAGATGCGGAAAAAGCTGATAGTACCGAAGAATCGGCCAAGGTTTTGGTCGAGGCGGTTAGAAAACAGATTCTACCTAGCCAAATTTTGACCCGTAAAGCCTTTGAAAACGCCATTTCGGTAATTATGGCGGTGGGAGGTTCCACTAACGCTGTGCTGCACCTTTTAGCCATTTCCCGCACCATCGGGGTAGAATTATCGATCGATGATTTTGAAACCATCCGGCAGCGTGTACCGGTTATCTGCGATCTTAAACCCTCCGGGCGTTACGTTACCGTAGATCTGCATAAAGCCGGCGGTATTCCCCAAGTGATGAAAATTCTCCTGGTTAATGGTTTACTGCACGGGGATGCTCTCACCATTAGCGGTCAGACTATCGCCGAGATTTTAGCCGATATTCCCGACCAACCGCCGTCAGGCCAAGACGTTATCCGTCCTTTTAGCAATCCTGTCTATAAAGAGGGTCATTTAGCCATTTTAAAAGGAAATCTGGCCACAGAGGGGTCCGTGGCCAAAATTAGCGGCGTGAAAACTCCGGTAATCACCGGGCCCGCCAGGGTGTTTGAGTCGGAAGAAACCTGTTTAGAGGCAATTTTAGCCGGAAAAATTCAAGCCGGGGATGTGGTGGTTGTCCGTTACGAGGGACCAGTAGGTGGACCGGGTATGCGGGAAATGTTAGCCCCCACTTCGGCAATTATCGGCGCCGGTTTAGGGGATTCCGTGGGATTAATTACCGATGGTCGTTTTTCCGGGGGAACCTACGGTCTGGTGGTCGGTCACGTCGCTCCAGAAGCGGCGGTGGGTGGTACAATTGCCCTAGTAGAGGAAGGGGATCAAATCACTATTGATGCTCGTCAGCGTCTCTTGAGTTTAAATGTATCTGAGGAAGAATTAACCCGTCGTCGTAACCATTGGCAACCGCGTCCCCCACGCTATAAAACGGGAATTCTCGGCAAATTCGCCAAGTTAGTCTCCTCTAGCAGTCTCGGTGCTTTAACGGATCTGAATCTGTTCTAAAAGTATAACTAGGGTTTGCGGCAAAAAGCTTTTCCTGGGGGCAGGGTGTGGGGTGTGGGGTGTAGGGTGTGGGGTTTTATCGATTTTCAGGTGGTCAACTACCTAATTTTCAGGGAAAAAGCACCCACTGCTCACCCAACACTCCCACTGATAACTGATAACTGATAACTGATAAGACTGACGAACCTAATTACTATAGATTAATGACTATGACCTATCTACTCACTGTCTATCGAGCGCTCGAATGCCGTCCGGATACCTATCGGGACTGGTATGACCAAGGCAATATTTTAAAAGAAAGAATGGACTATTTTGGAGCCTTAATCAGTTACGAAAAAGCCTTAGAATATTATCCAGATGATTATTGGGCATGGTACAAAAGGGGTATGATACTAGAAGACTTGGGAATGTATGAAGAAGCGGCTGAAAGTTACTCTAACGCAGCACAGGTAAAGGATGATAACTATTGGGCTTGGTACGATCAAGGTTGTGTTTATCTGCAAGAATTAAAAGACTACGAAAAAGCGATCGCTTGTTTTCAACGGGCCCTAAGTCATAGTCCGGGGGACTATTGGGCCGCCTACCGGCAAGGGGAGGCCTATCGATTGCTCAAAAACTACGAACGCGCTATCACTTCCTATGATCTGGCCTTGGGGGCGCGACCCCAGGATTATTGGGCCTGGTATCGTCGTGGCGACGCTTTCCGGGATTGGGGCAATCCCCAAGAGGCTTTATTTAATTATCGTACCGCCCTCGATATCCGACCGCAAGATTACTGGTCTTGGTATCAACAGGGTGTGATCCTACAGGAATTACAGCGTTTACCAGAAGCGATCGCCTGTTATGAAGAATCGTTAAAAATCGATCGAGATGATCGCTATGCGTGGTATAATGCAGCCTGCTGTTATGCCGCCCTCGGTCAACAACAAAAAGCGATCGACTGTTTACGGGAAGCTCTAGACATAGAACCGGATATTTGCGGCGAATTAGCGCGTAATAACTTTGTTTTCGATGGTTTAAGGCAAAATGAAGCCTTTAATGACCTCTTGAGTTGCTATTTCCCCAGCTAAAGTCTTTTTGCATCACCTAGGGTTTGCTGAAAAGGTTTTTTGTGGGGTGTGGGGTTTTAGGCATTTTCAGGGAAAAAGTGCCTAAATTTTCCCCTCTATTGCTCAAATGGCTGGCACTTTTTTGATGGCAAAAAAGCCTAAAGATATTAGCCAACAAGGTTTTTAGATTTATTTAGCCAGTCTGGATTAGCTACAATTGCAATTAGAGACAAATTATTGAGAATCTTATGCGAGAACTAGACAGAGACAAAACCATCGAACAACTAAACGAAATCATGGAATTTGAACTAGCGGGAGTTGTCCGTTACACCCACTATTCCCTGATGGTGACAGGTCCCCATCGCATCCCTATCGTCCAATTTTTCCAGACTCAGGCCACGGAATCCCTCACCCACGCGCAACAAGTCGGGGAAATTCTCACCGGTTTAGAAGGTCATCCTAGCTTAAAAATTGCCCCCATCGAGGAGAGCTATGAACACAATATCAAAGCAATCTTGAGTGAGAGCCTCAATCATGAGAAAAAATCCCTTGATTTGTACAAAGCACTCCTAGAAACCGTTGAAGATGCCAGTATTTACCTAGAAGAATTCGCTCGCGGTATGATCGGACAAGAAGAATTACACAATCTGGAAATTCGCAAGATGCTGCGAGATTTTGCTTAAGCTAGGATCAAAGCTAGAGTTTATCGACTAGCTTATGAATCTCAGTTCCGCTTTACCCACTTTTATTATCACTCTCCGGGAAGGTTTTGAGGCCGCTTTAGTGGTGGGAATTGTCCTCGCTTGTTTACAAAAATCGGGTCGATCGCAACTTAACTCATGGGTGTATCGTGGTATTGGTGCGGGAGTGGTCGCTAGTGTTTTGGTCGGTGTTTTGTTAGGGGGAATCCTTTTGCAAGTGGATGCCTCTCCTAGTCCATTTGTACCAATGATTAAGGAATTACTGGCCGCCACTTTTGGACTGATTGCCGTTTTGATGTTGAGTTGGATGTTAATTTGGATGACTCAACAGGCCAAATATTTGAAATCTGAGGTAGAAAGTGCGGTAAAAGCGGGTTTAAAATCGGAAAATGGGGCAGGAAAAGCGATTTTTCTGCTCGTTTTTATCGCTGTCTTGCGGGAGGGATTTGAAACTGTCCTCTTTATCCTGGCCCAATTCCAAAAAGATTGGCAGATACAAACGTTCGGTGCGATAGCAGGGTTAAGTGTCGCGACTTTGTTGGGAATTCTCCTATTTGCGGGGGGAGTAAAAATTAATATCCGTCTCTTTTTTCAAATTATGGGGACTTTCCTACTCTTAATCGTTGCGGGATTACTCATCGGTGTTTTGAAACATATCGACGCAGGAATCAGTCTTTTAACTGAAATTGACCCTTTTTATCGCAATTTCTGTCCTTCTCTCCCCTCCTCCTGTCTTCTCGGTTTTCAGGTTTGGGACGGTTCCCAAATTTTGAGCGATCGCACTTTTCCCGGACTCCTCCTTAAATCCCTATTTGGTTATCGTCAAAACCTCTATATCAGTCAAATTGTTGCTTATATCCTCTTTTTACTGCTTATCGGTGGCCTCTATTTCCAAAGCTTACGACAACGTCCTCAAACAGTGACCAGTGACCAGTAAACAGTAATCAGTGAACGGTAAACAGTGAAAAGATGGCAAGAAACTGCTATTTAATACTGCTCACTTAACACATACTGCTCACTTAAAACTCAAATCTGATAACTTACCCACTGATAACTTACCCACTGATAACTGATAACTGATAACTGATAACTGATTATGACTACTTGGCAATGTGACGGTATCCCTAAAGATGGTAAAACTTATCCGCAAGCGATTGCGGGAGGTCATGAACCCTGCGACAATACTACTCCTGATTGTCCTATCTGTGGCCTGCCTAGGGAAGCGATGGATCCCGTCACAACGACGGTTAAAACCACAGTTGTCGTCTCCCCGGGGGGTACAACTAGAGTCGGTCAAAAATCTAACTGGTTACTTCCCTTCGCTTTGATAATTACCGCTTTAACCGCAGGTTTAGGGGGTTGGAGTCTATTGCAAATGCTCATTCCCAAACCCGATACTCCCCAAGTTGTCGGGGAAGAAACCCCAGACAAGCAAACCGAGGCAACTTTTGTGAGTGATACGGCTAAAAATCCCGATTTATTTAGCCAAGGTGAGAAAATACTGCTTAATTCCACTCCTAACAAAGAAAAAGGCGCAGCGGCCTTTAAAAAAGAAGATTGGATAAATGCGATCGCATCTTACCAACTAGCAGCCACTCCCCAAGCAAACGATCCGGAGGGCAAAATCTATTACAATAACGCCAAAGCTAGACAAAAAGGTAATCAAAATACTATAGCCGTCGTTGTCCCCATCGCTAACGACCCCAACAGCGCCAAGGAAATTCTCCGAGGTGTGGCAAGGTATCAAGAGGAGTTTAATAATTCTAATCCGGGTAATCCTTTGGAAATAGTTATCGCTAATGATGGCGGTGGGTTACAATCAAAAGCGATCGCTGATGATCTGATTCAATCCGGTCAAGTTTTAGCAGTTATGGGCCACGGAATCGATCCTTTTAGTCAAAAAGCGATTGAAAGTTACGAAAAAGAAGGATTAGCGATTCTTTCTCCCCTGACTACCAGTGTTAGTCAAACGGGAAAATCAACCCTGAAAACCATTCCCCTTAAGGATAAATCTCAGGAAGTTTTAGGCAGTTATCTGGAAGCAGTGGCCAAAACTTTGGCTAATTATGCTAGTCAGCAAGAGAATTCTCCCTCAGTGGTTCTTTTTTATAATTCCGATAGTCCCTATAGTCAAAAATTAAAGGATTCCTTTGCTAAAGCGATAAAGGAACCTGGAGGCAAGATAGTTAAGGCAATAGACACCACCAAAGCCAATTTTAACGCTAAAACCGCCATAGATCAGGCAAAACAAGCCGGCGCTAGGGTGGTATTTTTGGCCTTGAGTAAAGACGGCGATCGCATCGATCAAGCCGTGGCTATTGCCCAAGAATCGTCTGGAATGCTCTTATTAGGCGGAAATGAACTTTATACACCCGATATCCTTATTCAAGGAGCGGATAGCATCGACGGATTAGTTCTAGCAGTACCTTGGAGTTTCCAAGCAACAGATCCTTTTGCTAAGGATGCGCTGAAAAGTTGGCGCGGTCGCGTCAGTTGGCGTACTGCTACCGCCTACGATAGCATGAAAGTATTAGGGGAAGCGATCGCTAAAAGTTCTGACCGTGCTACTGTAGTCGAAACTTTAAATCGAGGAATCACCTTGCAGGGAAGCACCACGGATTTTAACATTTTTAATCAAGTTCCCTTGGTGCGTGCTAATCGCGGCAATGAGGGGCCAAAGGGTTCTCAATATCAATTCGATCCTATCTAAAATAGATAATGTGATGTCGAGGAGTAGAATCAAGTCTAATTTTATGAAGAATATCTTACCCATCCTAGCTTTGTTAATGTCGGTGTCGGGAATTGCCGTGTCTTTGGGACGGGAGGAAGTCCGATGTCATCTCGGTTTAGAATCGGCAGCCTGTCCCCAGGAAGAACGAAACATCAGTGAAGACACCCCCCCAGATACCCCCGCAACTACCCCAGAATCTCCCCGGATAGAAGAAACTCCCCGGGAAACCACCCGTAATATCGAACCTTCCCCCGAAGTCTCCCCGTCTCCTGAAAGCGAAACCCCAGTAGAATTCACTCCCATCCCGGAAAAGAACCCCAGTCCAGAAGTACCCCCCGAAAATCCCCCCACCTCAGAAACCAAAGCGGTGGAAAAAACTCCAGATGCAGAAAAAAGTCCGGATGTCAATCCATCTAAAGATGGAGAAACTGAAAGTATTCCGTTAGAAGTTATTCCCCCCGCACAGTAAAATCGGACAAAATCAATTTCTAGTGGGGTAGGGTTGATTCATGAATCAACCCTACAGACTCCAGACAGTAAAATCGGACAAAATCAATTTCTGGCTGAGGATAGGAACTCATGCAAGAGGTAGTTGTACTAAATCTGGTTATTAAAGACTGATTATTTATTCCCCTTTTTGCATGAGTGCATGAGTAGAAAACGGGTTTCTCGGAGAAACCCGTTTTCTGTGCGTTACTCAATTGTATCTAGCTTCTTTCAGCAAACCCTAACTATTGGATTAACGTTTCTTGCGAAGTCCCATTAATCCGAGTCCTGTAAAGGCCAGTCGATTTTTTTGAGAAAATTGAAGTATATTAAGTTTTATTAAGAACAATGAAACTGCAACGGTTATCGGTGATTCAAAAGTATTATAATTGTCTTTGTTATCCTAAATCAATAGTTTTTGCGTGTCAATAATTATGAATAGTTATCAAACCTATTTAATCATCGATCATTCTCAGAAGATTATCCTCTCTAACTTACCCTTTAAAGCAGGAACAAAGTTAGCCATTAACATTCAAGTAGTTGAGGATGAAAAGACAGAAGCCGATTTTGAAGCCTTATTAGATAAAACTAAGGGAATCTGGACTAAAGGAGATGGCTTAGAATATCAGCAAAAAATTCGGGAGGAGTGGATATGAAACGATTAATAGACTCCTGTATTTTAATCGACCATTTTAATGGTATTACCCAAGCTACAGTTTATCTAAAAGCTCACCGAGATGAAAGTTATATTTCTGTCATTACTAAAGCCGAAGTTCTCATTGGTTTTGATGATGATAATTCCTTTGAAAAAGCAGCAGAGTTGTTAAGCAATTTTCCCCTGATAGATTTAGATATCAACATCACTGATTTAGTCATTCAAATCCGTCGTGAACAAATCAAAAAAAAGGCAACCAAACAGCCTAACAAAAAGGTTATTCAATGGAAATTGCCCGATGCCATTCAAGCAGCGATCGCCCTTTACTATAATCTCAAATTAGTCACTCGTAATACCCAAGATTTTGATCTCAATCAACATCCATTTATTGAGATTCCCTATACCATCTAATACCAATTCTCCAAAGTCTGACTACAGAAGTTAAATCCCCCTAAATCCCCCTTAAAAAGGGGAACTTAAAGGGGGATTTAACTTCGATGTGTAGTTTTCATTTAGAGAAATGGTATTACCTTGATCCGACGCTCTACCGGCTTGATAGTTATACCAATTCTCCAAAGTCTGACTACAGAAGTTAAATCCCCCTAAATCCCCCTTAAAAAGGGGAACTTAAAGGGGGATTTAAATTCGATGTGTAGTTTTCATTTAGAGAAATGGTATAACAATAAAACTGAAACAGTTATCGGTGATTCAAAAGTATTATAATTGTATTTGTTATCCTAAATCAATAGTTTTTGCGTGTCAGTAGTTATCAATAGTTAGGGTTTGCTGAAAAAGTACGGGCGACGATCCCTAAAACCCTTACCTTGCCTACATTTCACATTTATTCAGCAAGCCCTATTTACTTTTAGTCAAAATTAATTAACTTCTAACCCCGGAATGCTTAACTGTTCAGTTTTTGGCTGTGTTTCCCCGAAATAATCCCCTTGCAACATATTAATTAAACAGCCACCAAGATGATAGGCCATATTAACGGGAACCGCGTTACCAATCTGTCGATATTGAGAGGTTAAATTACCGGTAAATTGCCAATCATCGGGAAAGGACTGCACTCGTGCATATTCTCTCACAGTCAAAGGACGAGTTTCTTGGGGATGGCATCTTTCTGTTTGGGTTTGTGCCGGACTACAGGTAATAGTTAAAGCTGGTTCATCCCAAGATAATCTTTTAGCATATCCTGTCCGTCCGCCGTGATTTTTGAGACTATTTTTCATATATTCTTTTTGAATATCCATCGGCAAATTCCGCCAATTTCCTCCTGCGGGAACTAAGGACATAATCTCTTTTTTTCTTTCTTTATATTCTACTCCTGGAGAACTTGGACAATTCTCTAGAGCTTTTTTCAGAGAAATAGTATAGTTTCTATATTGGGGAAAAATGGGTTTAATATTTAGGTCTTGACGGGTGGCGATAATAATTAATCTTTCTCTTTTTTGGGGAACATCAAGAAATTGGGCTGATAAAACTTGATAAGCAGCATAATAACCGATTTCCTGTAAAGCTTGCAGCATTAATTGCAGAGTTTCTCCTTTTTTATTGCTTAATAATCCTCGAACATTTTCGGCCATAGCGATTTTAGGTTGCACTTCCTGTAAACAACGAGCAAACTCAAAAAATAAGCTCCCTCTCAAATCTTCTAATCCTTTCCCTAATCCAGCATAACTAAAAGGTTGGCAGGGAAAACCTCCAACTACAATATCTATTTTGTCTCTAAAATCAGAAAATTTAATCTTTTTTATGTCTTTATTTATAACATTCCATTGCGGTCGATTGAGTCTTAAAGTATTAACACAATCTTGATTAATGTCCACCAGTAATTGTGTTTTTATTCCCGCATTTTCTAAACCTAAAGCCATACCACCACAGCCAGCAAATAATTCGATAACCGTGTAATTAGTTGGCTCAACAGTTTGTAAAATTTTCAATTCTCTGGGGGATTGGTTATTTTTAAGATTGGTTAATTGATCGAGATCAAATAGCCAATCAACTTGATTAATTTTCTGACCTTTGATTAATTTTTTCTTTTGCCATGTTAGTATTTCTGCGGTAGTTACACCGAGAATATTAGCGGCTTTTTGTAGATTTACCTGAGTCATAACCAATAATTAGCAACTTATCTACGTTTTTATTATAAATCAAAGTAGCTAAACTTAATAAACAACAATAAAGGCTGAACCTTGTTCAGCCTCCAGTATAAATTTTAACTCTTTCCTACTTACGTCCCGGAACTGTATATTTAAAATTCATCGGGCCGGTATAACCAGAAACCTCCGCTAATTTCTCTAATCTTTGGGTTCCCGAATATTCTTGACCCTTAATAATCCAAGTGGGGAAACCTTTAATTCCGGCATCGCGACAAGCTTGGGGATTACCATTAACCCCTTGGGGATCGCATTCGATATAAACCCCTTCTTTTTTGAGGATTTCTCCCGCTTCCTTACCAAATAACTGTTTTTGATCGTAACAGTGGGGACACCAAAAAGCCCCGTATTCTTTCGCACCAATTGCTTTTAAATGTTTAGCCAGGGCAATTTCTGCCTCTCCCGAAACCGTGGTTACTTCCCAACCGTAGGGGGGTGTAGCCGCTGTCATTGGCCGGGTAATTTCTTCTTTTCCTCCTGCCACCGTCGGGGAATTTACTCCCGCATAAACCGCTAAAGTTCCCACAAAAGTAATCATGGCCACTACAACCATCGGCAGTATAATTTGTCCTAAACTTTCCCATTCGCGACCGACAATTGTGAGAATTAATAAGGTTAAAGCGAACAAAGCCGAAGTGATGCAGTAGGGACACAATTCCTTTAATTCCGTGGCTAGAACATACATTAAATAACCACTAAATACCGCCATCGCCGTCGCCCCCGCTAACAGCAATAACCAGGTATTATTTTCTAAACTTTTGCGGAGATTTTTCTGAGTTTCCCCATTGATAAATAGAGGACTGAGGGCAAAAACCGCCATGGCAATATAGGCCAAAAAACCGAACAAACTCAAGGGCAGCCCGAAAACCGTAGCGTAGGGACTATTAAGAACACCACTACAACCAGCCCCATCACTAGCCCCGGCGGTACAGGCTGCAGCCCCTCCCGTCAGTTTGGTAATGGTTAAATAGCCGGTCAGAATCGCCCCCACGATCGAAACGCCCCCAATTAGGGGCCGGGAGTAGCGATGAATCCAAGGTACAGAACGACGACGCATAATATTATTTAGATTAAATTACAGCAGAATTCAGGAGTCAGGAGTCAGGAGAGAAATCTAAATGTACTTTGTTGAAAGGAAAAATTCCCTAACCATATTGTGTTAATTAGGACGTTTTCAATTCCTAAAAACTTAGGATAGCTATCCCCTGAAACTATCCGCCATTCTAGCAAGGGGTTATGTGGACAGGGGCAAAGAAGGGAGAGAATTATTAATTTTTGCCTTTTGATCGTTGATCAGGCGTGCCGTTTCCACAAATTGCGACACCCGGATCGGATCCACCGGTTCAGTAATTTTGCCATGACGCTTGAGGGAACTAGCCACGATCACCCCATCGGCAGCCGGCAGCAACCGCCCGATATTGTCCAAATCAGCCCCGCTGCCGATAAAAACCGGTGTTCCCTTGGCCGCCGCCACTGCCAGTTCCAAATCCTCAAAACTGGGGGGGCTACCGGTAGCCCAACCAGAGAGGATCACCCCGTCTGCTAGTCCCCGTTCGATCGTATCTTGAACTGCTGTAGTCAGATTAGGGGTTCCCAAGGGGCGGCCGTGTTTAACCAAAACATCCGCTAAAATTTTGACCTCAGACCCCAATTCGCGCCGATAACGCAGAAGTTCGTGGGCCTGACCCTCAATAATGCCCTGATCGGTAGCCATAACCCCCGTTAGCACATTAACCCGAATAAATTGGGCATTGACACAGGTAGCGATCGCTAAGGCACTATGGGCATCATTGCGGAGAACATTAAGACCAATCGGTAAGACCACCAGATTTTTAATGCGATCAACAATTAAAGTCATGGCACTAACCACGGCTGGATCCACCTGTTGCTTAGTAAAGGGGGCATCAAAAAAATTCTCGATAATCAAACCATCAACACCACCGGCAGCCAAAGCCGTCGCCTCCTGTTCAGCCCGCTCGATCACCGTCTTGAGACTACCACCCCAACGGGGGGAAGTGGGCAGGGGGGCGAGATGAACCACGCCAATAATCGGGTTTTTTGTCTTGAAAGTTGCAATTAAGTTCACAGCGTCTACTACTCTTAGCGTACCCAACCATGCGCCGCCCACCCATTTTAACAGGGTGAAGGCCTAGCCACGGGCCACCGGGGGGAAATTATTTTAACTGCTAATGATTTTATCAAGTCCGGAATCCGTTAAAATGTCTTAACATTAAATAAGTTTAAGATTTGGTTGATACTCGATCGCATGGGCAATAAGCCAACCATCGCTATCTCACACCTAGGCTGTGAGAAAAACCGGATCGACTCCGAGCATATGTTAGGACTGCTGGCCAAGGCCGGCTATCCCGTAGATAATGACGAGGAGTTGGCCGATTACGTTATCGTTAATACCTGTAGTTTCATTCAAGCAGCTAGAGAAGAATCCGTTCGCACCCTCGTGGAACTGGCGGAAGCTAATAAAAAAATTATTATCTCCGGCTGTATGGCCCAACATTTCCAAGATGAACTCCTGACGGAATTGCCGGAAGCCGTGGCCATTGTCGGCACAGGGGATTATCAGAAAATTGTCGAGATCGTGGCACGGGTAGAGACGGGAGAACGAGTCAAAGAAGTCAGCACCGATCCCACTTTTATCGCCGACGAAAATCTGCCCCGTTATCGCACCACCAGCGAGGGAGTCGCCTATCTGCGGGTGGCCGAAGGCTGCGATTATCGCTGTGCTTTCTGTATTATTCCCCAGCTGCGCGGTGATCAAAGATCCCGTTCGATCGAGTCCATTGTGGCCGAAGCGCGACAATTGGCCAGCCAAGGGGTCCAAGAATTAATTCTCATTTCGCAAATAACAACCAATTATGGGTTAGACTTATATGGCGAACCCAAATTAGCGGAACTCTTGCGAGCGCTGGGAGAAGTCGATATACCTTGGATTCGCGTTCACTACGCTTACCCGACCGGGTTAACGCCAAAGGTTATCGAGGCGATCCGAGAGACCCCGAATGTTTTACCCTATCTAGACTTGCCGCTACAGCATTCCCATCCCGACATCCTGCGGGGGATGAACCGTCCCTGGCAAGGACGAGTCAACGATGGCATTATCGAGCGGATCAAGCAAGCTATCCCGAACGCGGTTTTACGAACGACTTTTATCGTCGGTTTCCCCGGAGAAACCGAGGAACATTTCAGCCATCTGCTGGAATTTGTCAATCGTCATGAGTTCGATCACGTCGGGGTGTTTACCTTCTCCGCCGAAGAAGGTACAGCCGCTTTTGACCTGCCCAATCCAGTGCCACAGGCAATTATGGACGAACGCCGCGAAAGGTTGATGTTAACTCAGCAACCAATCTCGGAGCGCAAAAATCAAGCTTATATAGGTCACACTGTCGATGTTCTCATCGAACAGGAAAACCCAGAAACAGGAGAATTAATCGGGCGCTCGGCTCGTTTTTCCCCGGAAGTGGATGGCTTGGTTTATGTGACAGGGGAGGCGATTCTAGGTGCGATCGTACAGGTCCGAATCACTGCGGCCGATACCTACGATCTCTACGGCGAAATAGTCTAATTTTTCCATTTTTCTAATTTAATTCCCACAAAACAATCCCTATGACCACTGGTTTCAACAATTTAGGTTTATCCGATAGCCGTCTTCAACACCTAGAAACGCTTGGATTCACCACCCCCACCGAAATTCAAACCAAAGCCATCCCTCTCCTTCTAGAAGGGCATGACATGGTAGGAATGTCACAAACGGGAACCGGCAAAACCGCCGCCTATTCCCTGCCTTTACTGGAACGCATGGACACCAAAAATCCTAACGTTCAAGCTTTAATCCTCACCCCCACCCGGGAATTAGCCCAACAGGTAGCCAGCGCCATCAAAGATTTCTCTGATGATCGTCGTCTCTTTATCCTGACAGTCTGTGGTGGTCAATCCATGGAACGTCAGATCCGCAGTCTGGAAAAAGGTGTCCAGATTGTGGTCGGGACTCCCGGCCGGGTAATCGATCTACTCGATCGCAAAAAACTCCATCTAGAATCCCTAAACTGGGTAGTCCTCGATGAAGCGGACGAAATGCTCAGTATGGGTTTTATTGATGATGTGAAGAAAATTCTGCAAGCATCCCCCTCCACCCGTCAAACCGCCTGTTTCTCGGCCACTATGCCCCGGGAAATCCGCGATTTAATCGCTAATTTCTTGAAATCTCCCATTTCTGTGACGGTTTCTCAACCCCAGGCCGCTCCTGCTAAGATCGAGCAGAAAATTTATCTGATCCCTCGCGGTTGGACGAAATTAAAAGTCCTGCAACCCCTGTTAGAGATCGAACCCCTAGAATCGGCGATTATTTTCGTCCGCACCAAGCAAACCGCGGCCGAATTAACCAGCAAACTGCAAGAAGCGGGGCAAACGGTGGATGAATACCACGGTAACTTAAGCCAAGTGCAACGGGAACGACTGGTGCAACGTTTCCGCGAGGGCAAAATTAAATTGGTGGTAGCCACGGATATCGCGGCCCGCGGTCTAGATGTGGAAAATCTCAGCCACGTTATTAACTATGATCTGCCGGATAATGCCGAAACCTATATTCACCGCATTGGTCGCACGGGCCGCGCCGGTAAAACGGGAACTGCTATATCTTTAGTAGAACCGATCGATCGGCGTTTATTACGTCAGATTGAACAGCGTTTGCGTCAACGTCTGGAATCTAGTCCCATTCCTAGTCGCACCGAAGTGGAAGCAAAACGCCTGGCCAAGCTGCAAAATCAGCTAAAAGAGGCTTTATCGGGGGAACGTATGGCTTCTTTCTTGCCTTTAGTGCGGGATTTAAGTGAAGAATACGATCCCCAAGCGATCGCGGCGGCTGCCCTGCAAATGATCTACGATCAAAATTGTCCCCAGTGGATGAAAACCGATTGGGAAGTTCCCGCAGCGGCCAGCAGTAAACCGGTGATTAATAAAACTCCCCGCAGTGGTGGTAATAAGTATCCCTCTAAGTCGAATAACCGTCCTTCCCTGGACAAAAAAATCGTCTTTCAAGAACGTTAATTTTTAGTTCTTGAATAGATAATTTTAAGAGTTGATAGACCGTTTTGGTTCTATCAACTTTTTTTCTGTGTACAATTCATAAAAACTACACGTCAAATTCCTCCCTTTTCCCCTTAAAAAAGGGGATACCGAAGCTAGGGGGAGCGATTCTCACCAGACATCGACCAGCTAATCTGGGCCTGAAGATAACTGCTATAATCTACTTATCAATAGTTAATAATTTCGATGAATCGATCGCAACTTATCCACAGGCAAAGCTGGTTAATTGAACATTTGCCGGGGTTAAGTGACCAAGATTGCCAAAAATTAAAGGATTGCGGTATCGACACCACCGCACAACTTTTGCAAAAAGTTCGTCCGCAATTGGGTAAGGAAAAATTAGCGGTAAGAATGCAAATTCAGGCTAAACATATTAATAAGTGGGTGGCAATGGCGGAATTAGCCTCAATTCCCGCCGTGGGTTGTCAATACTGCGGTTTGCTGGTTCATGCCGGTATTGCTTCCATCCCGCAATTGGCACAGACATCAATTCAGCAATTGCATCGACAGATTCTCCGCTTTCAGGTGGCTAATCTGCAAAGACGCGATTTATGTCCCGATATTGCGGTGATGTTAGCTTGGATTGAACAGGCGAAAATCTTAACCAGAGAGTTAAAATAAGCCCTATCTCCGATAATTTTGGCATAAATTAACCAAAAGTACTGCCATTCCATCCCCAAAGATCACCTTTCGCCTCGGCAAATTCTAGATAAATGCGATTTTTCGGTATTCCTAAATAAGCCTCAATTTCTTGACAAAAATCACTACTCATGCTTTTAGTTTGAGCGGCGGAAATAGAACCAACACTTCTAATCTCCATATAACAAACCGGCTCAAAAGTGCCAGCAAAAGTCATTTTTATCCCCGATTCTAAAGCTGTCATCACATAGGATTCGGGTTTTCCCAGATGTTTAGCTAATTTAGCCGAAAGACTCTGCAAAAGTTGATTAACCGTCTCATCATCGAGGGAGGTGACAGAAGTTTGAATTTTAATTAGAGGCATAGGAAAAATCTCAGAAATATTTTTCTATAATATAACAGTTTTGATGGCAATCACAGATATTCTTTTGCTTCAGAAGGCTTCAATTATCCAATCCTTCAGAAATTATGAATTATGAATTATGAATTATGAATTATGAATTATGAATTGGGGATAGGCAATCTGGAAAAGTAAATAGGACTAGCTGAATAAGTACCTAAGCAAAATTAATTACACATATCTAACCCCCCTTGCCTTTTGCCTTTTGCCTTTTGCCTTTCTTCACTAGGAAATTTATTTTGCACGACTACTTATCGGTAGCAGCTTTGCTAAAAAATGGTTTTGGGACTTTATTAGCAAAACAACAAATTTTTTGCCGCAAACCCCACATACAGTACAATTATTACAGTTAAGGGTTTGAAAGGCCTAGGATGATGGCAAAGCAATCAAGGGCGATCGCGGTAACAGAACATGACAATAAGTGTCCTGAATGTCTGCACTTGGAGATTTTGGGAGAACCCCTTGCGCCTGAGTCTAAGGGTGTTTTTTCGCTTTTGAAAAAGTCTGATCCAGAGGCGTTTTCCCTATCGGTGCGGATTATTTTTAATCAGCAGTGGCTTGATTTTCGCTTTGGACGGGTTAAGTTTGGTTTGCGGGGGGGAGAGTTACGCTTAAAACTGGAGAATGGCCAAATGCCTTCTGAGTTGAGAAATGAAGCGTTGAAAAAGATTTTAGCAAGGGAGTTGGAGATTGAACGTCAGTTAGGAGGAGAACAGGAAAGCAAGTTTCAACTAGAAGGAACTGTAACTCCTGATTTACCGAAAGCAAGCTTAAAGGGAGTTAGAGAACAGCGTCAGAAAGAGTCCCAGGGGGATAAGTTTCAGCTTAAAATAGCGCAAATTAGTCACAAGGGAGCAAATAATCAGCCTGTGTGGGTGTTCGAGAATAGGACAGGTGAGCCTGTTTTGATTGGGGAATTAGCGGATTCCCTGGGTAAAATGTTAATTGCGGGTGTTCCCTGGAGCGTTGAAGCGACATTTACTCCTGAAATGCGTCAGGTTGTGATTACGGGTTTAGAAAATTTATTTAAAGATGATATTTATCGACACAAAAAATTAAACATATTTGAGTTAGCCTTAGCTAAGTTATTTTTAAAGCATAAAACCCAACCCTATCTAAGTCGTCAGGTATTACGTTATGAGTGATGCAGATTTTATTCGAGAAGTTGAAGAACTGTACCTGCGTCTTGCTAATGCAGATACAGATGATCTGGTTGAGTTAGCTAAACTTGCGGGTTTAGACCCTAAAACAGATTTAGCCGACTCTGTTTGGGTTCCCTATCCCAGCTTTGGGGAATTGATTCGCCAGAACACCTTAGCGGCGGCGGTGCTGACAGATTATCTAAAAGAGCATGGGATAGAGGTAGATGCTGCGGCGGCTGATAATGCTCAAGTGGTACTACCCAAGCTAGGTAAACTGGAAGCTATATTGATTCCTCAAGACTCTGATGGAGAACCGTTGGATTTAAGCCAAATTAGGGTCAATATTGACCTAAATCCGGCAACATTGGCCTATATTTTAGTCGAGTTAGGGGAAGGAGGAGCTTGGTTAACTGGGGTTCTGTTGAGTTCGGACCTGCGCCAAGATTTCCCAGAAGGAGGCGCGGTGTCCTTGGCCATGAGGAAACCTATGTCGGCGCTGTGGGAGGCTTATGGCTGGTGGCAAAAATGCCAGCAAATTACGGCGCAGTTTAGCGATAAACAAGGCTGGTCAGCGCAACAACGAACCGAGACGATCACATTTTTGAACTGGCTCTTGACAAATAGCTCAGAGTATGAACGTCCGATGCTATTAAAGGACTTTTTAGCAGAGAAGGCCAGCGAGAATCATGAGAATTTTAAACCCTCAGCCTCGAATCTCCAAGAGGTAAGGGAAGCAACGCCTGAGCCGTCTTCAGAGGGTGCGGTGGACTGGCTAGAGGTGGCGATGGATTTGCTTGATGAATTGGGAAAATGTATTTAAAAAATAATCATGAAAAGCATTAAAATAATTGTCGAAAAACACCCAGATGGCTATATTGCTTATCCTTTAGGTATTGAAGGTGTTGTCATTGGCGAAGGCGAATCATATCAAGAAGTGCTAGAAGATGCGAAATCAGCACTCCGTTTTCATATTGAAACCTTTGGAGTAGAAGTTTTAGATACTGAATATTCTGTCTTAGAAGCGTCTATTATAGTAAGGTGATCATTAACAAAGAGGTCAACAGATGCAAAACTTACGTCAGGTTTCTTTACTAACAAGTGGACAAGAGCAAGTCTTAACTATTCCTCCTGAACTTGCCCTATCAAGCACAGAGGTTTTGTTACGCAAAGAAGGTCATCGCTTAATCATTGAGCCGATTTCTTCTGGTTCTCTACTTTCTTTGCTGATTACTTTGCCAGACATTACAGACAATTTTCCTGATATAGATGAAGGGTTGCTTCCCCTTGATGACATTACATTTTAGTACCACCCAATGACCTATCAATATCTTCTTGATACTAACATCCTATCACATTTGATCAGGTATCCCCAAGGTCAGGTTTTCCAGCATATTGTGGATGTCGGCGAAGAAAGCGTTTGTACGAGCATCATTGTGGCGTGTGAATTAAGATTTGGAGTGGTTAAAAGTGGTTCCTCCCGTCTGGTGCAGCAACTAGAACGCATCCTGGAGTTCTTGACAGTTTTGCCATTAGAATCAACTGTAGATAAGCACTATGCCCTAATTCGTAAACATTTGGAGCAAGCAGGAACCCCAATCGGTCCAAATGATTTACTGATTGCTGCTCATTCTCTAGCGCTTGATCTGACTCTTGTTACCGCAAATACTCGTGAATTTGAGCGTGTGCCTGCTTTGAAGTTAGAGAATTGGTTGATTGATTCTGTAATAATTTTTGGGGGATAATTTGTCATAAATGATCTTGCTGATGATGGTTTTGGATATATTCTGCCACTACTTTTTTGCGGTTTTCTCGCAATGACAAATCAGGTGGAGCATTTTCTAAAAGATGCTGAGGATGACCTCCCCGGCGTTGTAATAAAGTTTTACGCGGTTTTAAGCTTTGCCAATGTTCGTAAATGAGTTTTTTTAGAAGTTCTTCTGAGCTAATATTCTCTTCAGAAATGATGTCCGCTAGATAGTTCTCGGTTTCTCGATCTAGATTAATGGATAACATTGTTACCTCATAGGATAAATCAACATCTTTGATTATAGTAGAATGTAGGGTGCGTTAGACGACAATCTCTGCTCAAACTTGAATCTAATAATCCGTCGTAACGCACCACATCTATCCCTTGTTCCAAGGCTCTGCCTTAAAGTAGTCTTTAGTGAGAATTTGAGGCAATTAAAATAATTTTTGTTCAGGTAGATTCCTTGACTAGAAAGACTTTTGGTCTTGAGATAATATTAGGTCGAGGTCTAATTGAGTCTTATTGACAAATTGCTGAAGAGTTAAATCAAGTGGGATTCCTCGTTTTGGTCAAGTTCTGAGTGCGATTAAGCGGCAGAATGGTCGGCTTGACTTTATGCCAATTTGTCATATACTCTAGTTATGATCTGGATAGTTCTTTACCACGATGAGTTCGACGCTTGGCTGAACGAGCAAGATGAGAGCTTACAAGATGCGCTCTTGTTCTCCATCGAGCTTCTTCAAGCTGAAGGACCAATGCTCGGACGGCCCTATGTTGATACCGTCAAAGGGAGTAAGTACCCGAACCTGAAAGAACTTCGGGTACAGCACAGGGGGGAGCCGTGGCGGGTGCTCTTTGCCTTCGACCCAAAACGAAGAGCGATTATCTTGCTTGGAGGGAATAAGACAGGAAGCGGTTCCAACTGGTACAAGGAAAATATCCGTATCGCCGACAAGAGGTTTGAAGAACACCTACGCAGCATGAAGGAGGAGGGGAAATGATTAGTCACGAGGAGAAAATGGCTTCGCTGTCCCCGGAAAGGAGGGCACGCATACAAGCACGCGCCGAGGAGACTCTGAAGGAGATCCGAGCGATTCGAGAACTTCGCTCCCATCTCGGTCTCACACAAGAGGAGTTGGCCGAACGAGTGGGAGTATCTCAGTCGCAAATCTCTCGACTAGAGAATGGGTCACGGGGTCTTACCTTCGAGGACTTTTCCAACTTTGTGCGTTCACTTGGTGGAGAGTGGCATCTCACCGTCAAGCTTCCTGACTTCGGAGCCATTCAGGTTGTAGGCAGTTCTGATTTCCCAAAAGAAGAGTAACATTGTTGAGAAAAGATGATCGCGTTTTTCCTCTACATTCTACATTGTGTAATTCAGAAAAATAGAATGTAGGGTGCGTATTTACGGCGACAATTTCTGCTTAAACTTAAATCTAACAATCCGTCGTAACGCACCACATCTATCATTAATTTAACTACTACTTGGTGCGTTACGCTATCTGGGTGCGTTACGCTATCGAAGAGCGCACCCTACTAAAAACAATCATGAACGAAGCAAGAATAGAAGCTTACTTAGCCCTAATCCAAGCGCTCCTCCAGTGCGAAAATGGTCAGGAACCAGCGCTATTACAAGCTAATGCGGAATTACTTGATGCAGGCTTAGTCGCTGTGATGAAGCAGTATGCAGACTTCTTAGAACAGCAAGGACAAAGCAATAACGGGAGATGGTTGCTGAATATGGCGCAACAGTTAGAACAATTTTTAGAACCGCCCAGAGACAACCAAAACCCCTACATCAGTTTTTTACAAACCCTACTGGAAACTGTCGAGGAAAGTGACGGAAACCGCCAAGCAATTTATCCCCTGCTCGACAATAACCTCCATCTCTTAGATGAAAACTTACTTAACCTCCTCCGTGCTTGGGGAAATCAAACCAAGGAACAAGCCAGTCCAGAGGAAACCAACCAACTAGGGACATTATTCTATTCTCTTGCTGATGTTTTTGATGAATTTCCTAAAGGTAATCCACGCATTAACCTAGACATCGCCATCTATGGATACGAATTTTGCGCCACTATCTGCCGCCAACCCGGATTAGAAAGGGGATTAGCCGCAACCCTGACTAATCTGGGCAATGCCTACTGGACCCAAGCCGAATTGGGTCAAGAGCCGGTAGCCAACCTAGAACGGGCGATCGCCAACTACACCGAAGCCACCACAACTTACCGCCAACCGGGATTAGAAAGGGATTTAGCCCAAACCCTGACTAATCTGGGCGTAGCCTACCAGACCCAAGCCGAATTGGGTCAAGAGCCGGTAGCCAACCTAGAACGGGCGATCGCCAACTACACCGAAGCCGCCACCATCTTCCGCCAACCCGGATTAGAAAGGGAATTAGCCCAAACCCTCAATAATCTGGGCAATGCCTACTGGACCCAAGCCCAATTGGGTCAAGAGCCGGTAGCCAACCTAGAACGGGCGATCGCCAACCACACCGAAGCCGCCACCATCCGCCGCCAACCCGGATTAGAAAGGGATTTAGCCCAAACCCTCAATAATCTGGGCAATGCCTACTGGACCCAAGCCCAATTGGGTCAAGAGCCGGTAGCCAACCTAGAACGGGCGATCGCCAACTACACCGAAGCCGCCACCATCCGCCGCCAACCGGGATTAGAAAGGGAATTAGCCGCAACCCTGAATAATCTGGGCGCAGCCTACGTCACCCAAGCCGAACTGGGTCAAGAGCCGGTAGCCAACCTAGAACGGGCGATCGCCAACTACACCGAAGCCGCCACCATCTTCCGCCAACCCGGATTAGAAAGGGATTTAGCCCAAACCCTCAATAATCTGGGCGTAGCCTACAGGACCCAAGCCCAATTGGGTCAAGAGCCGGTAGCCAACCTAGAACGGGCGATCGCCTTTTATCGAGAGGCACTTTCCTTTCTCAACCCCACTCTCTTACCGGCTGACACCCTCAGAACTGGACGGAACCTCGGCAACTTGGGCTTTAAGCAGGGCTGGTGGGACATTGCCTTAGAAGGCTACAGGGTTGCCGTGGAAGCCGTTGAACAAAGCCGCGCCTGGGCTACCAGCGAAGCCCTGCGCCAAGAAATTGTCCGCAAGTCTATCGGCGTTTATGAAAACCTAATCCAAGCCGCCGTTAACCAGGGCGACCTCTCCCTGGCGCTGCGAACCGTCGAACGTTCCCGCTCCAAACGCCTTGCCGACCTAATCGCCATCAGCGACCTCTACGCCGATGGGCGCATCCCCCCAGAAATACAAGCCTGGTATCAGCAACTTCAGGACAGCCGCCGCAGCAAATCCCAACTCGCTCAAGACCGTCCTGAACTGTCCAAAGACGATAGACCATCCTTGACCCCTGCACTAAGCGGCAACACCCGCGCTAGCTTTGCCTCTGAACAACTCCTCGCCGCCGAAGCCGCTGAACGTCAAGCCTGGGAAGCTCTCTACCGCTTTGATGCCATTACCGCCCAACTTCAGCAACCCCAACCCCAACCTCGCCTTGATGAGTTAATGGCGCTGCTCCCCTCTCCCCAGACCGCCCTCCTCAGCTTCTACACCACCGCCACCCATACCCACATCTTTGTCCTGCGTCGCCCCTCCCGGGATGGCGGGGAAGGGGTCAACTGCCACACTATTCCCAATCCCCCGGAGTCGGCCAACGACCTGCAAAACTGGCTGGTCGAAAACTGGGTTAACCCCTACATTGCGATTAATCAAGCAGAGACCGCCCAATCCCGCCAGCAGCGTCGGGAGGAGTGGCACCAAGCTATGGCCGCTCGTCTGCAAGAATTGGCAACCCGCCTGCAATTCGATACCCTCATCCAACAGCACCTCCAGGGCATCACTGACTTAATCCTGATTCCCCACCTCTTTCTGCACCAAATTCCCTTCGACCTTCTACCCACCGCCGAAGGCAAACTACTGGGCGATCGCTTTCGCCTTCAGTTTGTCCCCAGTACCAAAATTCTGGGACTGTGCCAAGAGCGATCGCAACCCACTCCCGACACCCTGGGGATTGTGGAAAACACCACAGAGGATTTGCCCTATACTCCCCTAGAGTGTGAGTGGGTCGCCCAAACCTGGAATGTGCCTCGCCAACGGCGGCTACAGGGGCGCACAGTCACCGCCGACTCTTATCTGCAACTGCTCAAACAAGTGCAGGCCCTACTTTCCAGCCACCACGCCACCAGTCGCCCCGATGATCCTCTCAACTCCCACCTCGTCCTAGACGGGGAGCAAAAAGTCACCTTGCGGGATTTAATTAGTCCCTCGTGGCGCTTTCCGGAATTGTCGGAAGTGTTTCTCTCCTGTTGTGAAACTGGTCTCAGTTTTGCCAGTTTCCGAGATGAGGAGGGAAACCTGCGACGGGAATTACTGGACGAACCCCTCAGCTTAGGTACAGGCTTTCTGCTGGGGGGCGCTCGAAGTGTGATCAGTAGTCATTGGGCCGTGACTGACCTAGCCACAACGCTGTTTTCGCGGGAGTACCATCGCGCACGACGGGCCGGAGAGGAACGCTTAACGGCTCTACATCAGGCTCGCCAAGCGTTGCGGGAGACTTGCCAAAAAGACTGGCGGGACAGTTTAGATGCCGATTTGAAGCAGGCTTTCCAGACTTGGCAACAAATGCGCCGCGCCCAAGACCCCAACACCGATGCCGCTGGGGCCAATTATCAAAAAATCGGCGAATTGATCAAGTGGCTTGACGAATTTGCTCCCGATGCAGTGCCTTTTCAGGATTATCGTTACTGGGGGGCGTTCTACTGTCTGGGACTTCCTTAAAATTAGGAATTATTTCCTTGTTGCAAGTAAAATGTAGTAAAATGTAGGGTGCGTTAGACGGCGACAATCTTTGCTTAAACTTAAATCTAACAATCCGTCGTAACGCACCACACCTATCATTAATTTATTTGGTGCGTTGCTAGAGAAAAATTTGGGGTACGGGCGAAGCATTCGGATAGGAAATCTACGGTTTCAGCGATAGGTTATGCCCAAATGCTTCGCCCCTACAGGATTCTCAAAACCTTGTACCTGTTTTGCAAAAAAATATCCTAAAACTCTTATCTAGTCTATATTTCACATTTATTCAGTAAACCCTAATTAAATAAATGTCCCAGCCAGGGGAAAAACTATGACAACTCTCGACATTTTACCAGAAGTTACCTGTCCTCCCACCGATTTATGGAGTGATGAACCACCCTTGGAAAGTGATTTACACCTGCAACAGATCATAATTCTTCTCAGTTGTCTAGAATTATTATGGCAAGAGAAAAACGATTACTACGCTTCCGGTAATCTGACTATCTACTATAACGAAGAACAACTGAAAAAGCGCGATTTCTGCGGTCCTGATTTTTTTGTGGTTTTAGATACAGAAAAACGTCCCCGCAAAAGTTGGGTGGTTTGGGGAGAACAGGGTAAATATCCCAATGTGATCGTGGAGATTATTTCCGATTCTACGGCCAATATTGACCGCACTAAAAAGAAAATTCTCTACCAAAATACTTTTCGCACTCCTAATTATTTTTGGTTCGATCCTAATACCTTAGAATTCCAAGGATTTACGATACTTGAGGGACAATATCAAGCTATTTCTCCCAATGACCGGGGTTATCTATGGAGTGAACAGTTAGGATTATATTTAGGCATATTTGACCGTAAACTGCGTTATTTTACCGCCGATGGTCAATTGGTTCCCACTCCCCAAGAAGCTGAATTACAGCAAAGACAAGCAAAGGAACAGGCTCTTTTAGAAAAAGAACAGGAACGACAGGGAAAAGAACAGGCTCTTTTAGAAAAAGAACAGATTCTTTTAGAAAAGGAACAAGAACGACAGGGAAAAGAACAGGCTCTTGTAGAAAAAGAACAAGAACGACAAGCTAAGGAAAGATTAGCGGCAAAATTACGAGAATTAGGCATCAACCCCCAGACAATTTAGCCGGTCAAAATCTTCACATAGCGATCGATAACCCCTTGAGTTACAATTATCTTGATTTGACTGGACAGACTTGAATGCAACTCACTCCCGAACAATACAAAGAAAAAATGCAGCGCCGCAAGGTCATCCAAGAGGAACGTTTAGCCGAAAAAATTGCTGAAAAAGGTTTAATTATCGTTAATACCGGCGATGGTAAGGGAAAAACCACGGCAGCCCTCGGTATGGTTTTACGTTCCCTCGGTCATGGTTACAAAGTGGCGGTGGTACAATTCATCAAAGGTGCTTGGGAACCTGCCGAACAAAAGATTTTTAGTGTTTGGGGGGAACAAATCGAGTTTTATGCTATGGGGGAAGGTTTCACCTGGGAAACCCAAGATAGAGAAAGAGATATAGAGAAAGCCGAAGAAGCATGGCAAAAAGCCCTAACTTTTCTCGAAAATCCCCAATATCAATTAATTTTACTCGATGAGATCAATATCGCCCTTAAATTCGGTTATCTGGATATTCAGGAAGTTATCGCTGGTTTAGCCCAAAAACCCGCTAATTGTCACGTTATTCTCACTGGTAGAGGAGCTTTACCCGAATTAATCGAGATAGCGGATTTAGTCACGGAAATGAAGTTAATTAAACATCCCTTTCGTCAACAGGGAGTGAAAGCGCAACCCGGCATCGAATTTTAATTAACTACTGCTTAAGCGTTGTACGGTCTCTCCCGACAATAATCGATGAGTTTCGGCGAGAAGATAAGGAATTTTATCAGCGTGGGGACTAGAGGCTAAACAGGCAGTTAAATCGAGTTTTTCCACCTCTTTTGCCTGTTGACCGGGGAACCAATGACCCCCATTCCCCAAGAGATTGTATCTGGCCTTGGCAAAGTCAATCATATCGTAGGCGATAGCGAGATTGCGTAACCAGAGGATAGAAGGAATATTAATCTGATTGGGGGTATTTTCCCAGCTAGGTAAACCCACAGACCAAGTTTTTACCCAATTATCCCCTAAACAGTTGATCATCTCCCCTTGCAATCTCTCGATAATTGCCGGTAAAATCTCCTCGGCTCGATCGAGTAAGGGTAAAGTTTTCAGGTGTTCATCAAAATCTCTGGCTCGCGCAGCACCGATACTAAGGGTATGGACGGCCGGATGACTGAGACAAAATAGGTCATTAAAAACCATCGGACTGAGAGGAGAACAGAGAGCCACGAGCTTAGGGGGAGGATTGTAGAGATGGCCGCCCTTATCGGAGGGACTAATGATAAAAACCCCCATATCGTGCTGTTTTGCCGCTTCTATGGCCGGCCAGTTATTCTGAAAAATATAGTACCAGTGCAGATTGAGGTAATCGTAACAATTTGTTGCAATAGTCTTGACAATTACATCAGTTGGTGCATGGGTGGAGAAACCGATAAAACGAACTTTTCCCTGTTGCTGTAATTTGTTCGCCTCTTGCCAACAACCGCCCTCGGCCATAGTGTCATCGAGAATTTCCTCGGTGTTGATGCCATGGATGCCCAACAAATCCACATAATCTAACCGTAAAAATTGCAGGGATTGCTCAAATTTACGGCGAAATTCCCGCACATCTTGACTAGGAGAAACTTTCGTCTGCACGATAATCTTTTCCCTCGGTAGTTGCGGCAAAATTTTGCCCAATTGCATCTCGGAAGTGCCGTAACCCCTAGCGGTTTCGATGTGATTAATCCCCACTTCCAGAGATTTATTGATAATTGCCTCTAAATTGCCTTGATTCTCGGCGGGAATTTGCGACATTGGCACATCCTGCCACTGAAATTGATAGCGCATCCCCCCACAGGAAAACACTGGCATTTGTAGATTAGTGCGACCGAAACGACGATACTGCATATATTCAGTTATCAGTGGGAATTATGAATTATGAATTATGAATTATGAATTATGAATTATGAAGTGGGGAGGTGGGGAGATGGGGTTTTAGGGTTTTAGGGTTTTAGGGTTTTGGGGTATTAGTTGAAACTTCCCTATTTCCCCATTCCCCCATTCCCTATCCCCTGTTCCCTGTTCCCTAAATTTAATCGGGTACAGTGAGAATTTCGACACCAGTTTCGGTGACGGCGATGGTGTGTTCAAATTGGGCCGAAAGTTTACCATCTTTAGTAATAGCAGTCCAACCGTCTTTTAAAACAATATGTTGCCAGGTTCCCTCATTAATCATTGGTTCAATGGTGAATACCATGCCGGGACGAATTTTTTTGCCCTTGCCGCGAGTGCCGTAGTGGGGAACCTGTGGGCCGGTATGAAAGACATTACTGATACCATGACCGACAAAATCTCTAACCACCGAGAATCCTTGTCCTTCGGCGTATTCTTGGATAGCTGCGCCGATATCGCCGATTTTACCCCCCGGCTGCACTGCATCTATGCCTCTTTGCAGACATTCTCTGGTAACTTCCACTAACTTTTTGGCCAGGGGGGAGGGAGTACCAACAAAGAAAGTCTGGGAGGTATCGCCGTGATAACCTTCTAAAATCGGGGTGACATCGATGTTAATAATATCGCCGTCTTTGAGGATTTGATCGGCGCTGGGGATGCCGTGACAGATAACCTCGTTAATGCTAGTACAGATGGACTTAGGAAAGCCATGGTATCCTAGGGGCGCACTTTTGGCTCCATGGGCGCGAGTCCAACGTTCTGCCTCATCATTGATTTCTAGGGTACTTACCCCCGGTTTAACCATTTCTGCCAGATGATCTAACAGTTTAGCCGCTAATCGTCCGGCTCGACGCATTTTTTCAATTTCCCGCGGGGAGAGTAAGGTGATGGTATCGTTGCCCATGAATTATCCGACTGTTGAGAAAGATTCTTGTTACATTTCTTATCCTAGCAAAATCGGGCAGTCTTAGGGTTTAGGGTGTGGGGTGTGGGGTGTGGGGTGTGGGGTGTGGGGGAATTATGAATTATGAATTATGAATTATGAATTGGGGAGCAGGGAGTGGGGTGTGGGGAGAATAAATAAAAATAATCTCCTGTCTCCTGTCTCCTGACTACTGATAACTGATAACTGATAACTGATAACTGATAACTGTCTCCTATCTCCTGACAAGACAAATTAACCGAATCTACCGGCTACATAATCGCGAGTTTGTTGATTAACTGCATCGGTGAAAATTTTCTGGGTGGTGTCAAATTCCACCAAACGACCGACGCGGGTTTCATCGGCATTAAAAAAGGCCGTGCGATCGGATACCCTAGAGGCCTGTTGCATATTATGGGTGACAATGACGATCGTGTATTGTTGCTTCAATTCATGGATTAATTCCTCGACTTTGAGGGTAGAAAGGGGGTCTAAGGCCGAACAAGGTTCATCCATTAATAATACTTTTGGTTTTACCGCCAAAGCGCGAGCAATACACAATCTTTGTTGTTGTCCTCCCGATAATCCTAAAGCGGATTTATTCAACAGATCTTTAACTTCATTCCAAAGAGCAGCCCCTTTTAAAGCTGATTCCACAATCCCATCTAATTCACTGCGACTAGCGGAACGATAAATTCTAATACCGTAGGCAATATTATCGTAAATACTAGCGGGAAAAGGGTTAGGGCGCTGAAACACCATACCCACCTGTCGCCGTAAGGTATGAAGGTTAACTTTGGGGGCGTAGATATCCTGGCCAAAAAACCTAACTTTGCCCTTAACTGTCACTTGTCCCTCTAATTCCCCGATGCGATTGAGAGCTTTTAAGAGAGTGGATTTACCACAACCAGAGGGGCCGATCATGGCGGTTACTTGCCTTTGCGGGATTTGTAAAGAAACCCCTTCCAGGGCTTTTTTGCTACCGTAGAAAAAGCTAAGATTTTCGACTTCAATCGCCGAATTAGCTAGAGAAGTAGGACTGTTCATGAGAGAGGAATCGATCATCAGAAAAATACTTAATTTGAGCGTTTACGAGTGACAAAACGGGAGAGAAGGCTAGTAATTAAAACTAAGATAATTAGTACTAAAGAAGCTGTCCAAGCCAAGGAATTTTGTTCAGGAAAGGGGGAACTAGCATAGTTATAAATCAACACCGTTAAAGCCGGTGTGGGCGACCAAAGACTTTCTTGCCAAAATTGACTAAATAAAGCCGTAAACATTAAAGGGGCAGTTTCTCCGGCAGCCCGGGCCACCGCTAATAATATCCCGGTCATAATCGGTGCGATCGCTGCTGGCAGGACAATGCGAAATACCGTATCGAAACGGGAACCCCCCAAAGCGGAGGAACCGAGACGGTAGGACATGGGTATTAGTTTAAGTGCCTCTTCCGTGGTTAAAGCGATGATCGGCAACATGATCACCCCCAAAGCAAAGGCCCCCGCCACGGCGGAAAATTGTTTGGTAGTTAACACCAAAACCCCGAAGGAAAACACCCCGACGATAACGGAAGGAGTACTACTCAACACCACGATCGCAAAGCGCAGAATAGCGCCAATTTTGGAACCGCGAGCGAATTCCGAGAGAAAAACCCCGGTGAGAATCCCCAGAGGTATGCTGCCGAGGGATGCTAAACCGACCATAGTTAAAGTCCCGAGGATCGCATTGGCGAAACCGTTGGGAACACTAGGATCGGAGCCAACTGGGGCGGGTAAAGAGGTGAAAACTTGCCAATTGAATCCGGGTAAACCTTCTTTGACAATTTGAAAAAGAATAGCGAATAAAGGCAGAATGGCGACGGCACTAAGAGCGATCGCTAAACCCGTGAGACCGTTGGTAAAAAAATGTCGCCACGGTGACAGGGGTTGCTGTAAATCTTCTTCGGGAAAAGCTCCTTGATTCATAAATTTAACGATTGCGGTTGATAAATTGTACTAATAAAGCCGCTACACTATTGACGGCCAAGGTAATAACAAATAGAATCAAAGCTAGATACATCAAGGCTCCGATGTGGATTTTTTCAAAAGCTTCTGGGAAAGTATTAGCTAGTACAGCAGGAATAGTATAACCGGGGGCCAAGAGGGAGGGACTAATAATCGAGGAGTTACCGATTACCATGGCCACCGCCATAGTTTCCCCTAAAGCGCGACCTAAACCGAGGATAATCGCCCCGATAATGCCAGAACTGGCCGCCGGCAACAACACGCGCCAGATGGTTTCCCAACGAGTGGCACCTAGGGCCATGGACGCGCTGCGTAATTCCGGGGGGACGGTAAGCAAAACATCGCGACTGATAGCGGAAATGGTCGGCACGATCATGATGGCCAGGATGACACCGGCGATCAGCATACTTGGTCCCAAAGGTTGGGTATTAAACAAAGGGAACCAAGCAAAATTTTGAAATAACCATTCTTGCAGGGGTTTAAGCACGGGAATTAGCACAAAAATCCCCCATAACCCGATAATTACACTAGGAATCGAGGCGATTAATTCCACTAGAAAACCGATGGGATAACGGATACTTGCTGGTAAATAATTCTCGCTAGTGGTTAAAGCAACGGCAACACTGAGGGGAATAGCTAATAAAAGAGCCAGAATCGAGGAAACAACGGAACCGAAAATAAAGGGTAAACCACCAAATTTGAGGACGTTCACATCCCAAGTGGTTCCCCAGAGAAATCCCCAACCGAATTCATTGATCGCCGGCCGCGCATCCTGAAAAACAATCCAGGCCATCCAGAGCAGAAAAATTAAACCGGAGGCGGCACAAATCCAGACTAGGATTGTAAAAATGCGATTGAATAAACCCGCAGTGCCGGGGTTTTCGTTAAGATTGGCCGCCGAGACATCCAAGTACTCGACAGGTTCAGAAAAATTGGCCATAAGGTAGAGAGCGATTACCAGTTATCAGTTGTTTAAAACGCAACTGTAGGGGCTGAACAATGTTCAGCCCAGAGAAAAGAAATACTTGCAGTTATTAGTTATGGGGTTAACCGGTAACTTTTTTCCATCTTACTGGAAAGCAGTGACAATCAAGTTCAAACTAATACAAAAGTATTTATTTAATTTTGTTAACTTCGGCTAAAACTTTTTGAGTCACCGATTGGGGAATCCGGGTAAATTCCAATTGATTGTTAATACCTTGACCGGTGGTGAGAATCCAAGTCAACAGTCTTTTAATTTCCGCCGCTTTTTTGTTATCAGCGTAGTCTTTCGGTACTAATAACCAAGTAATCCCGACGATCGGATAACCACTGCTCGGATCGTCCATATTAGCGGTAAAATCGGCGTTAAATTTGATCCCTTCCATCGCCTTGTTAGCTTGAGCGAGACTGGGTTCGACAAATTGACCGGCTTTATTTTGAACTTTGGCGGTTCTCATGGTTGCCCCTTCGTTTTTGCGGGCAAAGGTATCTTGAACGTAACCGATCGAGCCTTCTGTTTGTTTAACCAGGGCTGCCACACCATCATTTTTCGGTCCTTTGAGAACGGTAAAACCCCAGTTAGGTTCTTTGCTGGTTCCCACTTTACTTTTGAAGGAAGGACTAATCGCACTCAGATGAGAGGTAAAAATCTCGGTAGTACCGCTACCATCAGCCCTAACCACCACTTTAATGGGTTGGTTGGGCAGTTTCGGATCCACTTGTCTCCAGTTAGTGATCTCGCCACTGAAGATTTTACCGAGGTTAGCCCGGGAAATTTGTAGGTTATTTACCCCAGGCAGATTATAAACCACGGCGACGGCTCCTCCGGCGGTGGGAACTAGCAGTAAACCGTTTTTCATCTGGCTTTTTTCCGAGGAGGAAGGAGCGGCATCGGAAGCCCCAAAATCGACGGTTCCGGCGATAAATTGCCGGACACCAGCACCGCTACCGACGGAATTATAGTTAACGGTGACACCAGTGGCGTTTTTATAGTCGGCAAAATAACGCTGGTATAGGGGTGCGGGAAAGGAGGCTCCTGCACCGTTAAGGGTTTGGGCGAAAGCTTCTCCCATAGTTCCCATTAAAGCTGCTGCCGTGGCGAAGGAGACAGCACACACACGAGTTAGGGTAGCAGTTGAGAATATCATAAGTTTTCTGGTTGAAGGATCCTGCACAATTGGAAAAGTTGAACTTTCTTCAAAATATAGTTTAAGGCATAAATATTACTTTTAAATCTAGAAATATTGGGGATTTTTTTGGTTAAGATTGGGTAAAATTTTGGTTAAGTTTAATTTAAAAAGTTTACAGCTTTTGGCAATAATTTAGATCGATCAAGACAAAAATCGATTGTATCTATTCGAGGATGAAATCTTAATTTATACCATTTTTCAAAAGTAATGGCAGAGATGGTTAATTGCCCTCACCCCCAACCCCTCTCCCAGAAAGGGAGAGGGGAGTAAGATACCTGCTACGAATAAAGAAAAATGGTATTAAACCATCTATTGGGGAGAAATTGCCCAGACAAAGCTTTTTATCTGGGCCTGTCAAGGCAAACAGGGCCACCGCTGCTTTTCGCTACTGTTAAGTTTGTTATCTTTTTGGTGGAATTTTCGTGTCAAATCAATTTTTTTTGAAATGATGGAGATAGATTTTTCTGACTCCCAGAAAAGCAAGGGGATGGATAAATGCTGATAAATCTCGATAAATTGCTCAAAAAGGCTCTTATTTTTGTTAGTGCTGGTGTTTTAGTTGCTTGCGCTCCCGTTGACTCCCAATCAAACAAATCAATTATTATTGATGGGTCTAGCACCGTTTACCCGATCACCAAAGCTGTCGCCGATGAATACAAAAAACAAAAACAGCCGTCTGCGGATATAAGCGTCAAATTTTCGGGTACTACTGGCGGATTTCGGCAGTTTTGCGCTGGAAAAACCGATATTAGCAATGCTTCGCGACCGATTCGCAGCGATGAGATCGAAGCTTGTAATCGGAATAACATTAGATTTATCGAATTGCCGATCGCCTTTGATGCACTTACCATCGCAGTCAATAAAGAAAACAATTGGATTGATAGCATCACTTTAGAGGAATTAAAAAAAATCTGGGAACCTGCGGCCCAGGGTAAAATTACCAAGTGGAGTCAAGTGCGATCAGGATTGCCGGATAAACCTCTCAATCTCTTTGGTGCGGGCAAAGATTCGGGAACTTTCGATTATTTTACGGAAGCGGTGGTAGGAAAAGAAGATGTTAGCCGTAGCGATTACGTTGCCAGTGAAGATGACGACACTCTAATCCAAGGAGTTAGTCAAGATGCCAACGCCCTGGGATATTTTGGTCTAGCTTACTACGAAAAACAAGCGGCAAACTTAAAAGCCTTAGCAATAGACAGTGGTAAAGGGGCTATTTTGCCCTCCCGGGAAACGGTGCTACAATCCACCTATCAACCCTTAGCCCGTCCTTTATTTATCTACGTTAACGCCCAAAAAGCTCAGTCTAATAAGGATTTACAGCGTTTTGTCGAGTATTATCTCAGTCAAGCTCAAAATATCGTTCAAGAGGTCGGTTATATTCCCCTGAGCGGTGAGCATTATCATTTAGCCAAGGTCACTTTCTTTAACGGGGAAGCGGGAACAGTTTTCGGGGGACACTCAAAATTCGATGTGACTTTAGCCGAATTACTGCGCCAGAAAGCCAAGTTTTAGAAACTTAAAATAGGGTGAGATTAACTCACCCTATCAACTTTTATTTATGCTGCGGGAATAAAGCTAAAATTCTTGGGTTTGCTTCCTTTTCCTTGAGAAGACACATTGATCAGCGTTGTGCAGAGAATTAATTAGGGCTTGCTGAATAATGGTAAAACCCTTTTAAAATAAGGCTTTTGACCTGTTAAAATCCGATCTTAGTGCCAGAAAATCGGATTGGAACCCTCAAAAACCTTGCATTATCCTTCTTGTAGTACATAAACTAGTACAAAAAGAGAGGGCAACAAAGCCTGAAACGACCGGCTACTGACTCCTGACTCCTGTCTCAACTAGGAAATTAATTGTCCACGACTACTTATAAGTTCTCAAAAATTGCGCCCCTAGTTATCGTTTATGATCGAAGTATCAACCTTGGCCAAATTTGGGAAGTAAAGGTAATGGCTCGATCTCACCTCGTTCCTAACTTGCCGGTAGCCCCGGAAAAACGGCAATTCAACCCGCGGTTGCTGTTGCCCCTAGCTGTTGTGATTGCCGCCGGTTATCTCGGTTGGCGACATTTTGCCCCTGTCCCCCCAGCTACGGTACTCAATGTCAGTGGCAGGATTGAAGCAGACGAAACTGATATCGGGGCAAAAACTGGCGGACGAGTAGATCAAATTTTAGTCCGGGAGGGCGATCGAGTCAAAGCAGGACAAGTGATCGCAGTAATCGTCGATGAGGAAGTTAATCAACAACTGCAAGCAGCGATCGCGTCCGTTAACGCCGCCCGACAAGAGGAAGCACAAGCATTGTTAGATATTAGCGTGGCCGAAAGTCGCATTCAAGAAGCGGCAGCGAACTTAGTGCAGGCAAAAGAAGACTCCTCCGGACGAGTTAGCCAAGCGAGCGCCAACGTTGCTGCCGGTCAAGCGGCAGTAGAACAGGCAAAAGCGGAGGTAAAACAGGCAGAAGCGGCAATAATCAGGGCAGAAGCCCAATTAAAACTGGCTTTAGCCGATCGAGAACGTTACGATCAACTATTTAGGCAAGGAGTAGTTAGCCAGCAACAATTCGATCGCACCCGTACCGATGCCGACGCGGCCAAAGCAGACTTAGACACCGCTAAAGCTACTCTCGTGGCACGAAAAGCCGCCGTTAACACTGCCTGGCAGCAACTGCGAGCAGCGCAGGGAAATTTAGCCCAAACCCGTTCCACCGCCCTTAATTCCGTCATTCGCAGTAATCAGTTAAGCGCTTACCAACAACAAAAAGAACAAGCTAAGGCCCGATTAGCCATCGCCCGGGCAAATTTACAAGCGGCGATCGCTAATCAACAACAATTACAAAAACGTCTCGACTCCATGCAGGTGAAAAGTCCCATTAATGGCATCGTTCAGGATCGTCCCTTGCAACCGGGGGCCGTAGTTACCAGTGGGAAAACCCTGCTCACCGTCATCGATCCCCAATCGATCTATCTGCGCGCCTATATACCAGAAGGGGACATCGGCAAAATTTATGTGGGCAAACCAGCGCAGGTATTTCTCGACTCCGATCCCGATCGCCCCTTAGCTGCTAAAGTTAGTGCGATCGATCTAAAAGCGGCCTTTACTCCCGAAAATATTTACTTCCAAAAAGATCGCGTCCGGCAGGTGTTTGGTGTCAGATTAGCGATCGATCAGTCGGAAACCTACGCTAAACCCGGGATGCCCGCCGATGCTAAAATTGACTTGAAATAACCATGGTTTCCGCCGCCGATCCCTCTTTATCCCCCTTAATTGAAGTCGTCAACCTCCAGAAAAACTACGGCAATTTTGCCGCCGTCAGAGGGATAAATTTCCAAGTCTATCCCGGGGAAATTTTTGGCTTAATTGGTCCAGATGGGGCGGGAAAAACCAGCACCTTTCATATTCTGGGGGGGGTGATGAACCCATCGGGTGGTTATGTGGATTTAGAGGGAAAAAAGCCCCGTCACGTCCGTCAAACTATCGGCTATTTAACCCAACAATTTTCCCTCTATCTTGACCTCAGCATTGATGAAAACCTGCGTTATGTGGCCAATTTGCGCCAAGTAACCGAGAGGGATTTGCAAGCGCGCCGGGATAAATATTTAACTTTAATGAACCTGAAGGGCATCGGCGATCGCCTGGCTGGTCAACTTTCCGGGGGCATGAAACAAAAACTCGCCCTCTGTTGCGCCCTGATTTCCCGTCCCCAAATCCTACTTCTCGATGAACCCACCACCGGAGTTGATCCCGTCTCTCGGCGAGAATTTTGGGATATTTTAGCCACTTTAGCCCGCGAAGGTATAACAATTGTGGTGGCTACTCCCTACCTCGATGAAGCGGAACGTTGTCACCGCATCGCTTTGATGTACGAGGGAGAAATTCACGAGATCGGAACTCTCAGCCAATTGCGCCAACGTCTCGGTTTACAACGCTTGGAAATTCGATCGCCCGATATCGCCGCTACCGCCGAAAAAATACTTCTTTTGGTTGATGGACAAAATATTAATGACGTGCAGTTATTTGGTGATCGTCTAGATGTGTTAACTGGCAATCCCCAGCAAGCAACCAGAATTATTCAGAATGCGATCGATAATCTCAGCGCTATCCACCCTAGCGAGGCAACCCTAGAAAACGTCTTTGTCACCCGTTTGCGACAACAGGGTTCCGATCCCCCTTTTATCCCCTTACCAAAGTTTAAATCCGAGACCATCACCACGGGAATAGCGATCGATGCTAGGGATTTGCGGAAAAGCTTCGCTAATTTTTGCGCCGTCAAAGGTGTTACTTTAACCATTGACTACGGAGAAATATACGGGTTATTGGGGGCGAATGGTGCGGGAAAAACCACCACGATTAAAATGCTGTGTGGGCTACTTTCCGCCTCTGATGGCGATATTTCCTTAGCTGGGCGCAGTCAAGACCTGCGTAATCCCGTATTACGGCAAAAAATCGGTTATATGAGCCAAAAATTCACCCTTTATGATGATCTCACTGTGATCGAAAATCTGGAATTTTACTGCGGGGTTTATGGGGTTCCCCCGCGCTACCGTCGCCAAAAAATCGCTTGGGTTTTGGAAACGGTGGGATTAATCGGACGGGAAACAATGTTAACCGGAAGACTGCCGGGAGGATGGAAACAACGCGTCGCTTTTGGCGCTTCCGTGATGCACGAACCGGAGATATTATTTCTCGATGAACCCACTTCTGGAGTTGATCCCCTAGCGCGACGACAATTCTGGCGCTTAATTAACGATTTGGCTCGTCAGGGAACTGCGGTATTAGTGACAACCCATTATCTCGAAGAAGCGGAACAATGCAATCGTCTCGGTTTTATGGTAGCTGGAGAAGTGGTGATGCAAGGTTCCCCCAGTCAAATTAAAGCAGCACAACCGGGGCAATTAATCGAATTACGTCTCGATCGAGTGCAACAAGCGGCAGAAATTTTCAAAACCCGTTTACAAGCTTGGCGCGTCTCGATTTTTGGCGATTGCTTGCACCTGACTCTCGATCATCCCGACAGGGAAATTCCAGAGATAAAAAAGATTGTCAGCACCGCAGGAATACAGGTACAATCCTTGCGTTTGCTTCCCTTTTCTTTAGAAGACGCATTTATCAGCGTTGTGCAGAGAATTAATGAGGATTGATCAAGTTTTTTGCCGATAACTTGGATAATAGAGACCTGCTCTTTAATATTGTACCATTTAGGGTTAGTCCGCTCCTTCTACAGAGCCATTGTCTCCGTGGGATGTTATTCCTACGCAGGTTCCCTACAATGGTAGGTCGTTAGATTAGAAAAGTCCTAACATTTTGGACGGATTATCGGCTATTTTTCTTTTTTTGCCTTTTTACTCCGCCGAGAAGACCGAGCGAACCCAAGAGAACGATTCCGGGCAAGGTAGAGGATTCGGGAACCGGTTGGAAATCGAGGCTAAAGGTTCCCGATGGTAATAGCGGGGTACGACCGTTTGCGGTATTCGTATCCACGAAGCGAAAGGTAGCGGAATAGGTTCCTAACGGCGCGTTCCCATCTGTTGAAAACACGGGAGTGAAAGCGAACCAATCTCCTTGCCCGATAACATAAGTATCGTTGACCGCGTTAAACAAATTTATTCCCGAAGCGTCCGTTACCGTCAAACCTGGCGTGATATCGATTAATTGTAGGGCGATCGTCGCCTCGTCTCCCAACAAGTCCTTCCAGCGACCGTTTCCCGTATTATAAATTGCGTTCACGTAAGGATCGGCGAGATCGTCGGTTAAATGGGCGACCGGACGTATTTTCAAATCCGAATACATATGATCGTCCGTTTTCTGGCTAATATTCTTTCCCGCAAAAACGCCGCTACCCGGAAACAGGGGGATCGGGGATAGGTTGAACCGTGTTTCGGGCAATCGGTTATTGGTACTGGTCTCTACCACTGTCGCGTTCGTTGCCTCCCCCGTGTAACTATAAATACCGATGGCGTGGAAATGACTGATATTGACGGGTTCATGTTGATGCGGGAACAGAAGCGATAGTCTCCCATAGTTCGGATTGGCCAGAGCTTTATAAGTCCCGCTGGCTAGAGTCGGGAGTCCGTCTATCCCGACCATAATATGATGATGACTACTATGGGATTGGGCGAGGCTCGCGGTCGAACTAAGAAAGACGGCGGAAATCGAGACGAAAAAGGCATTTAAAGCCTTATTAGTCAAAATAAACATATATTTTGTCAGAGATTTTGTTCTACCTATCGTAAGAAAGATTTTTCTGGAAGTCAACAGACAGCGTGTCGTAGACAGGTGTCGCGTCTCTCGATAAATCGGTTCTCACGCGCTTGGTGGTGATTCGGTAGTAGTGATGAGTGGGCAATTCGTAATCATTTCTTTTGCGCTTTCCCTGCTTTCTCTCATCTTCAGACTGCCTGCCTTAATCAACTGATTAACAACTGCTATGAATTTGCCCGAAAGCTATTTATCCCTGTTATTCGCCAATTTATTATGGAGAATATTACGGAGACTATGTTCGCATAAACTTGCTATGCCTATTTGAGGCTTTCTGTCAATGCGTAACTTCTATATTGTCCCATTTAGGGTTAGTCCACTCCTTCTACAGAGCCATTGTCTCCCTGGGATGTTATTCCTACGCAGGTTCCATATATAGCGTTTCCTGTTCGCAAGAGGTACATTGTCGATGGTGAAAAGCTTAATCAGCAAAAGTTTAACTGTGCCACACAGGTGTGAGAAACACTATATACCCGTTGGCTAATCTTTATTCCTGATCCGGGGATTGTCCGAAAAGATGCTCTACGATTCGCTTAACTTCTGTACGGATACCAGTGACTTCGTTGCGGAAAAACTGTCGATCGCTCTCAGCTTGAGTGATAAATTGATTTAAGCGCTCGTTGGTTCGTTCCAGACTCGCTGCTATTGTCCTAACCTCACGGGTTAGCTGTGCTATATCTTCTCGATTCTGTTGCGTGAGGACAACGGTAGCCTGTAGTATGCTCTCGATCCATTCTAATCTTTCATCTGTCATCGGTTACAATCCCTTTAGAGCTTTTTATCTGTCCCTCTACTAAGAATTATATAGGGCTTGCTGAATAAGTTCCCTAGAAATGCCGTAAAAATTTATTCTTAATCGGGCAATTTCATGAAACGAATTATCTCCCAATGTCGTAAGGAATTAGTGCAGTTTAGTCGTGATCGACTTACCCTCGCCCTCGCTTTCATTTTACCCGTGATGACTCTTTTTATCTTTGGTTTTGCTATTCGTTTAGAGGCGAAAGATATACCGGTTTTAGTGCAAGATCAAGATCGAACAGTTTTTAGTCAAAATTATAGCGATCGCTTGTTCGCCACTAATTTATTTATTCCCGTGGTTTGGGAAGGCAACCCTGAAACCGCTTTAGATCGAGGTATTGCTAGGGCAATTGTTGTGATTCCTCCCGATTTTAGTCGTAATTTACAAGCCAATAAAACTGCCGAAATTCAAGCAATTGTTGATGGTACAGATGCTAATAATGCCCGAATTATTCGCAATGCGATTAAAGCGACTACCCGCTCTTTTTTACAAGCAGAAAAATTAATTTCTGCCACTATTCCTATCGAAACTGCCACCCGACTTTGGTTTAATCCGGGACGACAAGAATCTCTCTATATTGTGCCGGGGGTTTATGCTGTGGTTTTATGGATTTTTCCCTCACTTTTATCAGCGATCGCTATGGTACGAGAAAAGGAAAAAGGCACAATTTTACAAGTTTATGCTTCCGCTCTCACTGCTGGAGAATTAATACTAGGTAAATCCCTCGCTTATCTAATAGTAGGAATCGGAATCGCTATCGGAGTTATGGGTTTAGGAAGTCTCATTTTTCAATTAGATTTTGCCGGTGATCCAATGCCATTACTATTAGGAACTATCCTCTATTTATGGGCAAGTGTGATGTTTGGATTAATGTTAGGTGCGCGTACCGGTAATCAAAATTCTGCGGTGCAAGGTGTTTCTTTAGTGGGTTTTCTCACTGCGTTATTACTCAGTGGTTTTATTTATCCGTTAAGTAATATTCCCTTTCCCCTCTCTTTAGTTTCAAATATAGTTCCCGCTCGTTATTATATCGAAATTACTAGAGATGCTTTTGTCAGGGGTGTGGGTTGGGCGGGTATTGGCAATAATTTAGTTATCATTTTCCTCTTGGGAATGGTCTTATTTTTATTGGCAATAAAAGCTCTATCAAGAATGCAGTTAGGAGAATAATAAGATGTTTAAGCAATTATTTACAGGTCGTTTTTTATCTTTAGTTATTAAAGAAATTCGCCAGATATTACGCAACAAACAGTTAATTATTATCTTGATTTTCCCCCCAACTATTCAACTATTAATTTATGGATTTGCGCTTAATCCCGATGTTCATCATATTAAATTAGGAATAGTCGATTATGCAGCTACTGCTGAAAGTCGCTCCCTCATCGCTGCTTTTACCGAAAATCAGATTTTTGATGCTGAAATGATCACTTTTGATGAGAAGACATTAACCCAACAGGTGGAAACAGGAAAATTAACCGCAGGTTTGATAATTCCTCCCGAATTTAGTCGCAATCTCACCCGAGAAAAAACCGCATCTATTCAAGTTTTTATCGATGGAGTGGATGCCAATACCGCAGGAATTGCTAAGGGTTATATCAATCAAATTGTACAAGAATTCGGTACGGGAAAAGTTAATCAAAATGCGCCACTTCCCATCTCAACACAAGTAATTTTCTTTTATAATCCTGGACTTTCTAGCAGTTGGTTTTTTGTCCCCGGAGTCATGGGATTAGTATTAACTTTAATCGGTTCGATCGTTTCTTCTATCACCGTTGTTAAAGAAAAAGATACGGGAACTCTCGAACAATTACTGATGACTCCTGCCGCTGCTTGGGAGATTTTGTTAGCTAAAGTTGTGCCTTTATTCATCCTCCTTTTGGGTGATGTTTTGTTAGCATTAACCATCGGTAAAGTGATTTTTAATGTGCCATTTCGGGGCAACTTTTTCCTATTTATGGCTTTAGCTAGTCTCTATATTTTTGTTAGTATTGGTGTCGGTATTATGTTAGCGACACTCTGTCAATCCCAACAGCAGGTAGTTTTAACCACCTTTTTTATCAATTTACCCATGGTACAATTATCAGGAGCGATCGCGCCGATTGAAACGATGCCGCCATTTTTTCAATATCTCTCTCTTTTTAATCCTCTCCGTCACTACATAGCTATTATCCGCGGTATTCTTTTAAAGGGTGTCGGTTTAGAAGCTTTATGGGTTCATGTATTGGCTCTGATTGGTTTCGCTGTGATACTTTTAACTATTAGCATCAAACGTTTTCGCAATCAGTTAAGTTAATCGTTTTTCAATAATTCCCTGGGAAAAAAATTAATCTATCCTGGAGTCGTGAATAACGATTAATTATTAATCCTTTAACCAAAACGACCGCTAACATAATCTCTAGTGGACTCTTGAGCGGGATTTTGAAAGATAACCTCGGTGCGATCATATTCCACTAAATAACCTACTTTACCCCCTTTTGGGGTCGGTTCAGCATTATAAAAAGCCGTTAAATCAGAAACCCGCGACGCTTGTTGCATATTATGAGTAACAATAACTATAGTATATTGGGTTTTCAATTCGTGAATTAATTCCTCAATTTTTAGGGTAGAAATTGGATCGAGTGCCGCACAGGGTTCATCCATTAAAACAACTTCCGGTTTAACCGCAATAGCGCGAGCAATACATAACCTTTGTTGTTGTCCCCCCGATAAAGCTAAACCACTTTCTTTAAGTTTATCTTTAACATCATCCCAGAGAACGGCTTTTTTTAAAGATTCCTCTACCAATTGATCCATATCACCGATGTAACCATTTAATCGCGCCCCAAAAGCGATATTTTCATAGATAGATTTAGGGAAAGGATTCGGTTTCTGAAAAACCATACCAATACGACTGCGTAACCCGATAGGATTAACGGAATTACCATAAATATCTTGACCGCGAAAGGTAACTTTTCCCTCAATTTTGGCACTTTTAACCAGATCATTCATGCGATTAAAACAGCGCAAAACCGTACTTTTCCCGCAGCCAGAAGGACCGATAAAAGCGACCGCTTTTTTCTCAGGAATATCAAGGTTAACATCACGAACAGCGAGATTAGAACCATAGTAAACATTTAAATTTTTGGTTCTCAAAACCGCATCGGTAACAACATCGGTACTATACATAATCTTTAAAGGAATAGGTGTTGGGGAAAAGGGAAAAGGGAAAAGGGAAAAGGGAGAGGAGGAGAGGGAAGAAAAAAGCTGATAACTGATAACTGATAACTGATTTAGCCAAAACGTCCACTAACATAATCTTTAGTTGCTTGTTCTTGAGGATCACCGAAGATTTTGTCCGTATGATCAAACTCGACTAGATAACCAATTTTGCCACCTTTATCGGTGGCTTCAGCATTATAAAAAGCCGTTAAATCTGCTACTCTTGTGGCTTGTTGCATATTGTGAGTAACAATAATAATCGTGTAACGTTCTTTTAATTCGTGCATTAATTCCTCAACTTTTAAAGTTGAAATCGGATCGAGTGCCGAACAGGGTTCATCCATTAATAATACTTCTGGTTGAGCGGCAATAGCGCGAGCAATACATAATCTTTGTTGTTGTCCCCCCGATAGGGAAAAACCGCTTTCTTTCAGTTTATCTTTTACTTCTTCCCAGAGAGCAGCCCGACGCAGGGAAGTTTCTACTAATTCATCCAAATCGCCTTTATAACCATTTAAGCGCGCTCCGTAAACCACATTATCATAAATGGATTTGGGAAAAGGATTAGGGCGCTGGAACACCATCCCGATACATTTTCTTACTTCGACAGGATCCACCTCTTGAGAGTAAATATCTTGGTTATGATAAAAAACTTTGCCGTCAATACGAAAACCGTGAATTAAATCATTGAGACGATTAAAACACCTGAGAATGGTACTTTTTCCGCAGCCAGAGGGTCCGATAAAAGCGGTGACTTTATTTTTAGGAATATTGATCGAAACGTCCCGCACTGCTCGATAATTACCATAGTAGATATCAGCCTTATCAACCTTTAAAACGGTTGCAGTTGATTGGGTAGTGCGATTAGTTAGCATAAATTATTGACCTTGAATTTGGATAATTGAGGAATTGGAAAGATAGGTAGATTTTTACTTAAATATCCCTTTTTACTTTTTCCTTGACTTAATAGGTTTTCTGGCGCGTGGCTAAACGGGATAAAATGTTAGTTACCAACACCAAAAACACCAGAATTAAAGCACCTGCCCAAGCTAATTGCTGTTGGGGGGCAAAAGGGGCAGTAGCAAAGTTGAACACTAAGACCGAAAGGGTGGCAATCGGTTCAAAGACACCCCGGGGCCAAAAGTTAGAGAATAATGCCGTAAAAATTAAGGAGGCGGTTTCTCCAGCAGCCCTAGCAATTGCTAAAGTAACACCGGTCAAAATAGCGGGAACTGCCGCAGGAAGGACGATTTTTAGGACGGTTTGGTAGTTATAGGCCCCCAAACCCATGGCCGCCCAGCGGATGTCTTGGGGAACGATTTTTAAAGCCTCATCGGTGGTTCTAATAATAGTGGGTAACATTAACACCGCTAAACCGATCGAACCTGCAAGGGCAGAAAAGCCTAAAAGGGCTGTTCCTTCGCCAAATAAGGGGGCAACTAGCAAACCGTAGGCGAAAACCCCGACAATAATTGAAGGGACACCCGCTAGAACGTTGGTAGCAAAGCGCACACCCTGGGCAAGTTTGTTATCACCGCTAAATTCCGAGAGATAAACCGCCGCTAAAACGCCGATGGGAACTGCGATCGCTGTGGCTAGGGCAACGACGATAATTGTGCCTAAAATGGCGTTAGCGATGCCTCCCCCTCCTAACCCCGGCGGTGGCGGTAATTTGGTAAAGAGATTGGCGTTTAAACTGCCCACCCCTTGCACAAAAACGAAGCCTAGGACGGCAAAAAGGGGAATAATCGTCACTGCTAAACATAAACCCGAAATCACGGTCATAATTGTCCCCAATAGCGATCGAGGACTACTCGGTTTCTTTTTGAGATTATTGCCTAAATTCGCACTATCCATATCAGTTATCAGTGGAAATTATGAATTATGAATTATGAATTATGAAGTGGGGGAGTGGGGAGTGGGGAGAAAAAAGATGCCTTCTGCCTTCTGACGGCTTAATACTTAGCTTTGACGCGATTAACGATTAATTCGGCGAAGATATTGACTACTAGGGACAAAACCAAGAGAACAAAACCTGCATACATTAAAGCTGATACTTGCATTCCCGATGCTTCGGCGAATTGGTTAGCCAATAAGGAAGCGATCGTGTTAGCGGGGGCGAGAATAGAGGCACTAATGCGGTTAGAATTGCCGATAATCATCGTTACTGCCATGGTTTCCCCTAAAGCGCGCCCTAAAGCTAACATAATCCCCCCGACAATCCCGGAAAAAGCGGCGGGAATTAATACCCGAAAAATCGTTTCCCAACGGGTGGCCCCCAAGCCTAGGGAAGCTTGCCTTAGATCCGTCGGTAAAGCGGCCAAAGAGTCGCGAGAGATAGCGATAATAATCGGCAGGATCATAATTGCTAAAATAACCCCCGCCGGTAACATTCCAGGACCCCCTAAAGGAGTACTAAACAGAGGAATCCAACTAAAATTAGCATTTAACCAGTTACCAAGGGGTCTGATTATAGGAATCAGTACAAATATACCCCACAATCCGTAAACAACACTGGGAATAGCGGCCAAAAGTTGTACGAGAAAAACCAAAATTGTCCGCGCATTTAAGGGAATAAAATCTTCGCTTAAAAAAATGGCTGAACCGATACCGAGGGGAACAGCAATCAGGAGGGCAATCAGAGAACTAACGAGAGTTCCGTAGATAACGGGCAGAACTCCGAATTCTTCCCGACCGCGCACGGGATTCCAAGCACTACTGGTCAAAAATCCCAGACCAAAGGTTTGAATCGCTGGTAAGGCCCGAATAAAAATAACTAGGGCAATTAGGAGCAAAATTACCCCAATAGCGATGGCAAAGGCGGTGGTTAATCCAACAAAGCCTTTGTCGAGGATTTTTTCCGATTCTGGACGTTCTTTAAAATTTGAGTCGGGCGAAACTGTGGGCGCACTCATGATTAGGGTTTAAATCCAGCTAGTTTGCGGTAGCTAAGGTCGAAATTGACTTTTCTACACTATTATTGTAACTTTGAATACATTTTTTCGGCGACTAATCCACCTTGATTGTGTAATCGGGATAGATGACATCGGCGGCGGCGGCTACTCGTTCGCGGACATTTTTCGGTAGGGGAATATAACCAAGGACGGCGGACTGTTCCTGTCCCTGATTGAGTCCAAATTCGATCATCGCCTCCATAGCTAAAGCTTTTTGGGGATCGTTGTATTTTTTATAAACCAACATCCAACTATAGGTGACAATGGGGTAGGAATTTTCCCCCGGGGGATCAACGATAAAAGCCCGCAGATTTTCGGGTAATTCCACCGTGGCTAAGGTGGCAGCGGCGTTAGTTTCATTGGGGATAACGAATTGACCGGCTTGGTTTTGCAGGACCGCCATGGGCAGGTTATTATTTTTAGCGAAACCGTACTCGATATAGCCAATCGAGCCTTGATTTTGTTGAATTAGGGCAGTTACACCTTCATTTCCTCTACCGCCGAGAAATTTACCTTTTTTGGTCGGCCATTGTACGGCTTTTCCTTCACCGATACTTTTTTTCCATTCGGGACTAACGGCGCTTAAAAACTTGGTAAAAACTCCCGTTGTTCCGCTACCGTCTGCCCGGTGAACTACGGTAATTTCTTCATCGGGTAGTTTTAAATCGGGGTTATCGGCGGCAATTTTGGCATCGTTCCAACGGGTAATCGTGCCTAAAAAGATACCTACATAGGCTTCCCTACTTAGTTTCAGCCCTTCTACTCCGGGCAAATTATAAGCCATAACGATGCTTCCCGCCGTCATCGGTAGCAGTAAAACCCCGCGGCTAACTCTGGCCATATCTTCGTCACTCATGGCTACGTCGGAAGCGCCAAAATCGATCGTACCTTGGATAAATTGTTCGACTCCCGCCCCGCTGCCGGTAGATTGATAGTTAATTAGTAGTTTAGAAAATATTTGATTAATGGTGACAAACCAGTTTTGATATAGGGGTGCAGGGAAAGAAGCACCCGCACCATTGAGCGACACTTCTCCTTGTAGAGGAACTTGGGCAATTCTATTGCTTCCCTCTCCGCTAGTTCCTGCCGTATCACCGCCCCCACAAGCGGTTAAAGTCGCTGTTAAAGTCGCTATGGATAAGGCTGTTAGTAAATGGGTTCTGTTTTTGTTGAGCATAGGATTAATTTTGATCCGTAAACTGCCTTAAATCTTACGCTAAAAGTTACCACTGCTTGGTAAAGAATAGGTTAAGAAGTGAATAAAAAAACATAATCTATTGTCAAGAAAAATTTTCTCGATAACTAGACAAAAATCTTAACTTCTTTTACTATTTATTTTGACTAAACATTAGTTTTAAGTCGCAGGTAAAGCCGCTAACTTTTCCCGTCTATATAGGGGGTTTCTCTTTCCTTACCATTATAGTGACGTAAAAACAACAAAGAAAAGATTAAGGTTTACAGCCATCATCCCGCAGCTTTTTTCTTCCCACTTCCCCACTACCCCACTACCCCACTACCCCACTACCCCACTGATAACTGAAAAGTCTCCCCAATACCCGTTTTTACTTTGTCCTTTTCACACCTATGCTAGAAATTTTTACTCAGCTATCTCGTCCGACCAAAGTAGTGGCAATTGTCCTGGGTACTGCCCTAATTTTACCCGCCTGTGCCAATATTAATCCTCAAGACCTAAAACCAATTAAAATCGATGGTTCGAGTACCGTAGCACCAATTACCGATAAAGTTCTCGAAGATTTTAAAGCTAATACCCCTAACAAAGTTTTGGCTGATGTTAAAATTGACGCTAATATTTCAGGAACCGGCGGCGGTTTTAGAAAATTTTGTGCGGGAGAAACCGATATTAATAATGCTTCTCGGCCGATTTCTGTGGAAGAATTAAAAGAATGTGATGCTAATAAGGTAAGATTTATTGAACTACCGATCGCTTTTGATGCTTTAACCGTGGTAGTCAATCCCCAAAATAACTGGGTTGATGATATTTCCACCACAGAATTAAGAACTATTTGGGAACCAGCGGCCGAGAATAAAATCAAACGTTGGAATCAAATTAATCCCGCTTGGCCCGACCGACCGATGACCCTTCACGGACCAGGTAAAGACTCTGGAACCTACGATTTTTTTAGTGATGTAATTAACAGTAAAGATGCCAGTCGTGGGGACTTTAATTTTAGTGAAGATGATGAAGCTTTAGTTAATGCCGTCAGTCAAGATGCCAACGCTTTAGGCTATTTTGGTCATGCTTACTATGAACAAAATCGGGATAAATTAAAAGCCTTGAAAGTTAACGGTATTGAACCAACTCGCAGCAATGTCGAGGATAGTAAATATCAGCCTTTATCTCGTCCTTTGTTTATTTATGTTAATGCTCAAAAAGCCCAAGAGAATCCCGCTTTAGAGAAATTTGTCGAATATTATCTCGATCGAGTTCCTGATTTATTAGATAGTATTGGTTATATTCCCCTACCCGATGATGCCTATCATTTGGCAAGGGTACAGTTGCAAAAATTTGAGATAGGAACGGTTTTTGATGGCAGACCCCAACCCAATTTAACCATCGGGGAATTACTTCGTAAACAAGCTCAATTTGAAGCTAAGTAGGGTGGGCTGAATAAATCTAAAAACCTTGTTGGGTAAGACTTTTAGACTTTTTGTCAATCAAAAAGTACCGGATATGGGAGTGTTCGGGGGGAAAATTCAGGGACTTTTTCCCTGAAAATTAGGTAATTGACACCCTCAAAATCGGTAAAACCCTACACCCCACACCCTACACCCCACACCCTACCCCCACGAAAAACTTTTTCAGCAAACCCTACTTAATTAACCTTTCGGTGTCGCCCCAAATTGTTCGATGAGGATAGAAGTTAACACCGATTTTAGATCTTCACAGGGAATCCCTTTTTGCACACAACTTCCCAGGTGAGCATCTTTACCCACTTTACCCCCCATGTAGAGGTCAACTCCTTCTACAGTTTTGCCGTCTTTGCGCGCTTTTGTCCCCATCAAACCGATATCGGCCACTTGGGGTTGTCCGCAGGAGTTAGGGCAACCGGTCCAATGGATCCGCACACCCCGGGGAATATTTAATTCGGCATCTAACTGACGAATCAAGTCCACAGCCTTATTTTTGGTTTCAATCAGGGCAAAATTGCAGAATTGCGCCCCCGTGCAGGAAACGAGCGCTCGTTGTAAAGGAGTGGGATTGGGGGTAAACTTAGCCAGTAAAGGCTCGGTTAAAAGAGTTGGCATATTTTCAGCCGCTATATTGGGAATAATCACGTTTTGTTCCACAGTTAAACGCAATTCTCCGCTGCCATACACTTCGGCAATCCGGGCTAAATCGAACATATCATCGGCAAATAGACGACCAACGGGAATACAAAGACCGATATAGCTCAATCCCTCCTGTTTTTGCGGAAAAACTCCTAAATGATCTCGTTTTTCCCAGTCAATAGCGTCTTTTTCCGCTGCCGTTGCCAAGGGATAACCTAGGTGATTAGCCACCCGCGTGCGGAATTCCTCAATTCCCCACTCATCAATTAACCACATTAAACGGGATTTTTGACGATTGGCACGCAATCCGTTATCGCGGTAAACTTCCAAAATCCCTCGGCATAAATCCACCACTTCCTGATTCGGTCTCACCCAAACATTCATGGGAATTGCCGCTTCACAGCGTTTAGCGGAGAAAAAGCCACCCACCACAACATTAAAGCCTAATTCTCCCTCTTTATAGGCAGGAACAAAGGCAATATCGTTAATTTCCGCATGAACCGAGTTATCCCGGCCCCCCTCGATGGCAATATTAAATTTGCGGGGCAGATTGCTAAATTGATAATTACCTTGACCGTAGTTGGTAATCATATCTTGGACTTTTTGGACTAATTCCCTGGTGTCAATTAATTCATCTGCGTCTAGTCCTGCCATGGGTGAACCAGTAATATTTCTGACATTATCCATGCCCGATTGTACCGAAGTCATGCCCACGGATTTTAGTCGTTGGAAAATATCAGGAATATCTTCGATACGAATACCGCGTAATTGTAGGTTTTGACGAGTAGTAATATCGGCATTGCCATCATCACCGTAACGCTGCACAATTTCCCCTAAAACTCGCATTTGCTCACTGCTAATAATGCCGTTAGGAACCCGCAAACGCATCATGAATTTACCCGGGGTGACAGGACGATAAAAAACCCCCACCCATTTTAAGCGATGTTCTAAATCGGTTTTATCCATCGCTTCCCAACCGATTTGGGCAAAATGATCCAGTTCATCTTTAATGGCTAATCCGTCTTTTTCGGCTTTAAATTTCTCGAATTTATTGAGAGTTGTTCCATCTTTTTCAGGTGCTTGTACCACGAATCTATCTCCTTACTGGTCTGTGGGTGTAATTGTTCTAGTTGGTGCGGGTTAGAAATGAAGAAATCGGGATTTAACAATAAGTATTCTGTAAAATACTGTCGTCATTAGCAAAAATTTAGTAATTTACCTAGTCTCTATTTGTTATTTAATTCTTTTTAACTTGGATAATTTTGTATTGTTTGTAACAGAAATTCGCTCACCATCGTGTTTAGGCATTTATATCATGCAGTAAGTGCATTGAGATGGAATTATGAATTATGAATTATGAAGTGGGGGTGGGGTGTGGGGTGTGGGGTGTGAGGAGATGGGAGATGGGAGATGGGAGAATAAATAAAAATAATCTCCTAACTTGAAAATAGAGGCTGAAATAACGCAAATTCGTCAATCATACTAAATCCGTTGAGTATAGGCTACATATCAGGACAGGCACTCCTGCAAGTGGAGTGACTCTTAAATTATTACAGATGTATCAGCAGCCGCGTGTAAGCATCCTACCGAAAAACTAATGCGCGGGGGGTTTGGGGGCGGCGCCACGCCCCCAACGGGGGGTTTGGGGGGTAGAACCCCCCAAAAACTTGGATTGAGCAATAAAATCGTAAGTAATACTAAATCCGTTGAGTATAGGCTACATATCAAGAGAGGCACTGACTGGAAAATAGAAGCTGAAATAACGCCAATTCGTCAATCAGAATATTGTCATACTTGGTGGTGTCAACTTTGGCATCGCGACTGCTTTCTGTCTCCTCTGAATTGTCCTAGGCGAGAAACTTAACCAACTCCTCTAATTTTTGCCAAGCTAACCCACTGGCTAAAATCTCGCGAGCGAGGGCGAAACCAGCAGCATGATCGCCAAAAGTGACCTTTTCTGCCACCTGTAGGGCAAGAGAGGCATTAATCGCCACAGCATCCCGTTGAGCGGGCGTTCCCCCCCCTTGCAGGACATTTTTGAGGATTTCGGCATTTTCTGGCACTTCCCCGCCTTTAAGGGCATTTAAACTGGCTCTAGGGATAGAAATTGACAAGGGATCGATCGCCCCAGAAATCACCTCGCCATTATTTAATAAAGCCATATCGGTCAGCTCTCCTAACCCCACCTCGTCGAGTTTTTCCCGGCCGTGAACAATAATCGCCTTGGGGGTTCCCATTTGTGCCAAAGCTGTGGCCATGGGGGTGAGAAATTGCTGGTCATAAACCCCGATAACTTGACCTGTGGGACGGAGAGGATTAACTAGAGGTCCCAGAAGATTAAAAACCGTGCGAACTTTCAGGGTTTTGCGGAGATTAGCCACACTTTTCAGGGCTGGATGCCAACCGGGGGCAAAAAGAAAGGTCACTCCCACCCCATCTAAAGCCGCCGCCACCTTCTCGCTAGGGGCACTCAAATTAACCCCAAGATATTCTAGAACATCGGCCGAACCGACTTTACTGGAGGCCGAGCGGTTGCCGTGTTTAGCCACCTTTACGCCCCCGGCGGCCGCCACAAAAGCCACAGCAGTGGAAATATTAAAGGTTGAAGCCCCGTCACCGCCGGTGCCACAGGTATCGATAACGGGAGTGGTATGGGGTTTAGGGTCTTCTAAGCGAGATTGTTGCCGTAAAACTCTGGCCATTCCCGCTAATTCGGCGGCCGAGACTCCTTTTGCTTGCAAAGCCGCTAAAATCGCCCCCGATAAAACTTCCGGAATCTCAACGTTTAACCATCCGGTCATTAATTCTTCAGCTTGGTTAAGGGAAAGGGATTTTTGCTCGAGTAGTTGCTGCAGTAGGTTTGGCCAGTCTGGAGTGGTCATCGCTGTTCCATTGGTGTCGGGAGGGGGCGATATATTATCATAGCGGTTTGTCTGGAGAATCGATCGCCCCTAGGAATTTTTACTTTAAATCGAGCAAACCCTGTTCTTTTAACTTGGGATTAAAACGAATTTCCATCTGTACTCCCCGTTTTTCTAGGGTTGATAAAATATCGTTTTCTACTCGTCTGGATACCTGTTTTAATAACTTAATTTGCCCCAATTCGTCAGCACTTTGATAAATTTCTTTTTCTGTCTCAGTCATGGCTAATTTAGCATCAATTGGTTCTGTCCAGAGTTTTTCATTGCCGATTACTGCCTGACTTTCTCTTAGCCAAGCTTGTTTAATCGATTCGAGAATAGTCCGATTAGGACGATCAATCAACTGTACTTTTAGCCAATAACAAGCTTGAGGCTGTCGGGCAAGATGTTGTTTTAAACTGAGATAAATATCACGAGAATAGCCGACAAACTCTAAGACTTGTTCTCGATCAAAAATGGCATAAACCCCGATTTTTCCCTGGAAATCAGCAGATATATTACCCGTGGTATCTAGGTAAGGAATATATTCTAATTGTTCGAGATTAGCAAAAGTATCAGGCTCGTTCATAATTAACTGTCGATAATTGGTTGGAGATAAGTCGGTAGGTGTTAAAAACTTTCAGATACCCCGCTGATCAAGTAGGTTGATTCAAGGTAGAGTTGATTCAAGGTAGGGTTGATTCATGAATCAACCCTACCCGTTTAAAATTGTACCAAAAAGTCTTAGGCTAAATTAGTCCCCAAAAATGATCAATTCTCAATGCCTACTGCTTCTCTTAACGAAATTGTTCACGCAGCCCTCAGTGGTCAAGTGGTTTCTTTTCCCACGGATACAGTCCCCGCTTTAGCGGTTTCTCCCCCCTATTCTTCCCTGATTTTTGCCGCTAAAAAACGGACTTTTGATAAACCTTTAATTCTCATGGCGGCCTCAGCAGCAGATTTATGGGATTATGTCAAGGGAAATCAGGAAGAAAGGGAAATTTGGCAGCAAATGACCGAAAAACACTGGCCTGGGTCTCTAACTTTGGTTTTACCTGCTTCTGAAAAAGTACCAAAAGCTCTTAACCCTAAAAATCCTAGCACGATTGGTATCCGAGTTCCCGCTCATGCGATCGCAAGAGAAATTCTCGGTCGAACTGGTGTTTTAGCGACCACAAGTGCTAATCTGTCAGGACAAGAGCCTTTATTAACTCCATCCGCAATTATGACTACTTTTCCCTCCGTGACGGTGTTAGCGCCCACAGAAAGGCAAGCATGGGGAATAATCAATAGTGGACAACCCTCCACCGTCGCACGTTGGCAATGTCAAGGATGGGATATCTTACGACAGGGGGCAGTTTTTCTGTAAATATGGACGATATTGACGCTTTAAAACGGGAATTACAGCAAACTCGCCTCGCTTATCACCTGGCTGTGGCAATTAATCACCTCAAAAGCAGTTTTTTGGGACGGGTTGCCCACGAATTGCGATCGCCATTGAGCAGTATGATCAGTCTCCATCAACTGATTCTCGCCGATCTTTGTGAAAGTCCAGCCGAAGAAAGGGAATTTATCGCCCAAGGACAACTGGCGGGCCGTAAACTGATGGCAATGCTCGATGAGATGATTAATCTCTCCAAACTAGAGTCTGGTACTATACCTCTCGATCAAGAAATTTTTTCTTTAACTAAACTCTGGCAAGATTGGGCAAGTTTAACCTATTTACAGGCAGCTAATCGCAATATTAAGCTTAAATTTAGCCCTTTAACCGATGATATTGCTATTATTGCCGATTATCAGTGTTTATCCTCCGCTCTTGTCCTTCTCGTCGATGCAGCGATCGCCAACTTAACGAGTGGCTCTATTTGTATATCGGTAAGCGCCCTTGGCGAGAAAAAAGTCACTATTACCCTAGAATTTCCGGGGGAAATCGCTCTCTGGCAAATGCCAGAAATTTCCCCCTTGAGTTTAGAATCAAAGCCAGAAGAAGTAAAACAATTTACTCAAGCTCTCGATCTTTCTCCCGGTCTTAAATTTCAGTTAGCGAAGGGAATTATCGAAGTCTCGGGGGGGGAAATGAGCTTAGATCAAATCGATAACAATAGTCAGGACAAGCTCACACGGATCGTTTTTTCTTTACCTCGATCGCCGGATAGGAAAACTCCTCGGGATAACGATTAAATAATACCATCGTCGTGGTGGCGTTGCTTTGGAAGCCAATGCGCTGGTAAAAATTTTCTTGATTAGTAGTCATCAAATAGACTCTTTCCACCCGATTTATTCGGGGATGGGCCAAAACTGTTTCTACTAATTTACGCCCTAAACCGGCTCCCTGATAATCGGGATGAACGATCACATCCCAAATAGTTGCCCGATAAATGCCGTCAGAAGTGGCGCGAGCAAAACCAATTAATTGCCGCTCATTCCACACCGTCACCACCGGATCACTATAGTCAATTGCGGTTTCTAAATCTTCTAAACGGCGATCTATTGCCCAAAATGCGGTTAAATTAAATAATTCTCGTAGTTGCAATAGATCTATCTTGCTTTTATCCTCGTCAAACTGAATCTGACTACAATCAACCATGATATTTCCTTAGTCTAAGACTAAAAAATAAAAGAGGATTCACGCTCGATCGGGCTGATTTATGAGCAATTTCCCCTAATCTATGTGTTTGATTATACTAAATGTCTAAGATAATCTCTAGTTGATTTATCGTGATTTCTTGACAAGTTATTAATCAGTGATCAGGAGTCAACAGTCAGGAGATAGGAGTCGGGAGTCAGGAGGAGATAGGGTGATAGGGTTTTGGGGTGATAGGGTGATGAGACAGCTTCCCCACTACCCCACTTCATAATTCATAATTCATAATTCATAATTCCCACACCAATGCTTAACAATCAAAGATCTTCGCCGGTGTCTGTCATTTGTTTAGGGGAAATCCTCTATGATCTAATTGCCGATCAAAGCGATCGCTCTATAGAGCAAGTAACTTCTTGGACAACCTACGCCGGGGGTGCGCCGGCAAACGTGGCCTGTGGATTGCGAAAATTGGGCATAAATTCGGCTTTTATCGGTTGTGTGGGCAAAGATCAACCAGGAGAACAGTTAATCGCCTTGCTAGACGCTCTCGGAGTCGATACCACTGGTGTACAGTATCATGCCACCCTACCCACCCGACAAGTTTATGTCACCCGCGATGCTGGGGGAGAAAGACATTTTGCGGGTTTTGGCGGCAGAAAAACGACTGATTTTGCCGATACTGCCCTTAATGCTGACCTATTGCCCGAAAATCTCTGGAAAAATGCCGATTATCTAGTGATGGGAACCCTAGGGTTAGCCTATCCCCCGGCGAGAGCGGCGATGATGCGGGCCCTGCAATTGGCTAAAATTGACGCGGTGAAAGTATTGATCGATATCAACTGGCGGCCGGTTTTTTGGCCTAATCTTGAGGCCGCTCCTGATATCATTCGAGATTTTATCGTCCAGGCCGATTTGCTCAAATGTAGCGAGGAAGAAGCAGCATGGTTATTTGGCACTGATACCCCCGGAGAAATATCATCACAATACCCCAATTTAGGGGTAATTTTGGTTACTGGCGGCGCAAAAGGTTGTAAATATCATTTAGGCGAAAATAGCGGCACTGTCAAGGCTTTTCCCGGGGAGGCGGTGGATACAACCGGGGCAGGAGATGGCTTTGTGGCTGGTTTTTTGGCTCTTGCCGGTCTTGGAGGCGATAAAATCGGGGAAAATGCCGATTTAGCGCGTAAGGCGGTGATTTATGCCTGTGCGGTGGGGGCAATGGTGACAAGGGGGGCAGGAGCGATCGCATCCCAACCGACTCGGCAGCAGCTGGAGGAGTTTCTAGCGGCCTTTGAATCCTAGAAATTAGCCCTTATTTGCCAGTTTTTTGGTCAAACCAGTCTAAAACCCGATTCCATGCCCACCAGCGATCGCTATCGCCCCACTGACGCTGACAGGATAAACTGCTGATATAGCCCACATGACCGCCATGGTTGGTTAAGAGTAGATCGACGTGGGGATTATCAGCGATCGCTGCTTGCAGATCGGGAATAACTGCGGGGGAAAAGAGGGGATCATCGGCCGCGTAGAGGATAAAAGTGGGTTTAGTTAAATAGGGTTGAAAGGGCAAGGGACTACTAGCGGCATAATAGTCAAAAACTGTCTCAAATCCTAAGTTTTTAATCACTAATTCTCGATCGAATCCGGCAATCGTGGTGGCGCGAGTAATTGCTTCGGGATCGATATGATCGGGATGAGCTTGATGGATGCGTTTGGCTAACTTGCGTAATTCCCTGGCGATCGCTTTTTCCAAATGTTTCCCCCAGGGATCCCGGACGAGATAGGATAAGGAACGATTAGAGTCTAAATTAGGACAAATTACCGCCCCACCGCCGATATCGACGGGATCGATCCCCATATCTTCCTGATTCTCTGCCGATTTAATTCCCCAGAGGGCCAATTGTCCCCCCAGAGAGTAACCTGTGAACCAAAAAGGAGCGGGACAGCCCATTTTTTGGGCTTGGGCGGCAATATGAATGAAATCTAGCCCTTCATAGATGCCATCGGAGGTGAGAGTCGGGGATAATTCGGCTGTCTTACCGTGGGCCCGCCAATCGAAGAGGACGACTGCGTAGTCTCTCGCTACGGCTTTTCTGCCTAAAATCCTTAAAAACCATTGATTATCTAAGTCTCCCGTGATGCCGTAGGTCCCGATAATTGTTCCTTTCGCTTGCGGGGGAATGGAAACAATCCCGTAGATAGGGACGGCATTGGCCCCGGTGAAAATGGTTTCTTGATAGACTGGTTCGGGAATAGCGATCGTATTTTGCCAGGTTTCTCGCGCTTTCAGGGCCACATAGAGAGTCATGGCAAAACCGTTTTTCAGCAATGGGGGCGGAGTGTAGGTGAGATTATCGGTCTTCGTCCTCGGATGGGCAATCATGGCAGCACAGGGGAATCTAAAAGTCAAGAGGGGGAAACAAAAATTAACTTATGTCCACCGCTTTCTTAAAAATTGTAAAGCAAATTGTCCCAAGCGGCGAGCAACTCTGGCAGGGCAGTGGCTGACCAATTGCCCTCACAACCGCGACCTTGATAGAGAATCAATCGCAGGGAATAATGATCGGGAAATCCTGCCGCTTCTAACCATAAAAGCTCGCTTTCCGCTTCACAAGCAATACTTTCTTCATCCATTAATTCTGTGGCCATGGCCGCCATAGTTGCGGTCAATTGTGATAGTAACCGACGCAAATCTTGCCACTCGGCCTCGGTCAACTCCATCGCCCAATCATCGCCACCAATTAATCCTTTATAAACGGCTGCCGTAGGATTCCAACCCAGGCGCCAACCCGAACCATATTTGAGAATTTTTTCCATAATTTTCTAGAATTTTAATAGGTCAGCATCTCCCGGTTTTGATAAAGATGGACGACGGGGAGAGGGACTAGGAGAAGGACTAGGATTGGGGGTTTCTTGGGGGAGAATAGCGGGGTTATAAATTTCGACTAGAAGGGTGACTAACTGCTGCCGTTGACGACGATTAAGACTGTTCATCGCTTTGATATCGGCTGCCATCGGGTTAACCGTAAGAGTGACCTGTCCGGGATAGTTTTCTTCGCTGATTTTCTCGTTCACTCCTAGATAATCCCCTAGGGTTAATTGCCAATCAAAACGGATGAGAGTAAACCTTTTTTTTGTATCTTGATGATAACGAAGAAAGCGACTGATTAAAGTATTATTCGGATCGATCTTTCCTGTGTCTCGACGGATATAGTTGTTTTCTTTCGGTAAATCTGGCATTACTTGGTAAATTTGTTGAGCAACTGTTTCGGGTCGTTGAATTTGGCTCATCCCGGTGGATTGCCACGATAACCACCAGACAAATATCCCTATCACTAGGCAGAATACTAATAATACTATTCGCTTAATTTTCAGGTTTTGAGGAAATTTTAAGAGCATATTGATAAGAAGAAATTGAGCGGAACGTTTTTATGAATAGTGTCACACAAAAATTGCCATTCATCGCGGCTAGATTTTCCGAAGCTTACGGAACACTTGTACTAAATTGTCCAGCCAAGTTTTCCACGATACTGTAATTCTTGGGCTGCCCATTTCTCCATTTTTTTGCTGACCTCCACCTTGATTCCTTCTTTCAAAACTATACCTATCAATCGTTTCCCCTTTTTTTAAGTTTCTTCTCTTTTTGTTAAGAAATATCTGACTAATGGATAGAGAGGGGGGACCGGAGGCAAAATCTATCTTCATATTTAATTAGAACCACTTACTTAAAACCCAGAGGGTTTTTGCTAGGGTGGATAGCCCCAAAACTGGCAATCGCCCCCAGCCGGCTGCTGTAAAATAGGAAGGATAGATACAACTCAGGAGAAAAGACCCCAGTGCCGTACAACCCCGCAGAAATCGAACAGAAATGGCAGAAGATTTGGCAGCAAATGGGATTGGACAAAACCCCAGAAAACGCCGATAAACTGAAATTTTACGCCCTCTCCATGTTCCCCTATCCATCGGGCAACCTGCACATGGGTCACGTTCGTAACTATACTATTACCGATGTGATTGCCCGTCTGAAAAGAATGCAGGGTTATCGCGTGCTGCATCCCATGGGGTGGGATGCTTTCGGATTACCCGCAGAAAATGCCGCTATTGAAAGGGGAGTTCCTCCGGCAAAATGGACTTACCAAAATATTGCCCAGATGAAACGGCAATTACAACAGTTAGGATTATCTATCGATTGGGAAAGAGAAGTTGCCACCTGTTCCCCGGAATATTATCGTTGGACCCAATGGCTATTTTTACAGTTTTTTGAATCGGGATTAGCCTACCAAAAAGAAGCGGCAGTGAATTGGGATCCTATCGATCAAACTGTCTTAGCAAATGAACAGGTAGATAGTGAAGGAAAATCTTGGCGATCGGGTGCTAAAGTAGAAAGAAAATTACTCCGGCAATGGTTCCTAAAAATCACCGATTATGCCGAACAATTACTGACTGATTTAGATAAACTTACCGGTTGGCCAGAACGGGTTAAAACCATGCAGGCCAACTGGATTGGTAAATCGGTAGGTGCTTATTTAGAATTTCCTCTTGTTAATTCCACAGAAAAAATTGCTGTTTTTACCACTCGTCCCGATACGGTTTATGGAGTGACTTATGTGGTACTTGCTCCCGAACATCCCTTAACTTTACAAGTTACCACTCCCGAACAAAAATCGGCCGTAGAAACTTTTATTCAAGAGATAGCCAGCGAAAGCGAATTAGAAAGAACTGCCGAAGATAAACCCAAACGCGGTATTAAAACCGGAGGACTGGCAATTAATCCTTTTACTGGTGAAGAAATTCCGATTTTAATTGCTGATTATGTCCTCTACGAATACGGGACGGGGGCAGTGATGGGAGTCCCGGCTCACGACAGTCGCGATTTTAAATTTGCTCGGGAAAATAACCTACCAATTAAGATAGTTATTACTCCAGAAAGTGGCGAAATTGAGTTAAAAGAAGCCTACACAGAAGCGGGAATTATGATTAATTCCGCTCAATTTAATGGACTTAATTCTACAGCAGGAAAAACCGCTATTATTGATTATGCCACTGCCCAAGGTTACGGCAAAGCTAGAATACAATATCGCCTCCGGGATTGGTTAATTTCCCGTCAAAGATATTGGGGTTGTCCGATTCCAGTTATCCACTGTCCTAACTGTGGGACCGTGCCAGTACCTATCGATAATTTACCCGTTAATTTACCAGAAAATGTCGAATTTAGCGGTCGAGGTGCTTCTCCTTTAGCCAAATTAGAAGACTGGGTAAATGTGGATTGTCCTCGCTGTGGAACTCCCGCAAAACGGGAAACGGACACTATGGATACTTTCATCGATTCTAGTTGGTATTTCCTCCGTTATACCGATGCTAAAAATGAAGATATACCCTTTCAATTCGAGAAGGTTAATGATTGGATGCCCGTGGATCAATACGTCGGAGGAATCGAACACGCTATCCTACATTTACTCTATTCTCGTTTCTTTACCAAAGTTTTAAGGGACCGAGGTTTAGTTAATGTCGATGAACCTTTTAACCGTCTGTTAACCCAGGGAATGGTACAGGGATTGACCTACAAAAATCCCGAAACTGGCAAATATGTCCCCGCAGAAAATGTTATCTATAAAGAGGATAAATATTGCGATAAAGACACGGGAGAAGTTCTATCTTTCTTCTTTGAAAAAATGTCTAAGTCGAAATATAACGGCGTTGATCCTCTGAAAGTTCTCGAAAAATATGGGGCCGATACTGCCCGAATGTTTATACTTTTTACGGCACCCCCAGAAAAAGATTTACAGTGGGATGATGCGGGGGTAGAAGGACAATTTCGCTTTCTTAATCGGGTGTGGCGTTTAGTCAGCGAATATATTGAAAATAAACCCAAGCAAGTCAAAAAAATAGAGACTTTCTCGAAAACTGACAAAGATTTAAGACGGGCAATTCACACCGCTATTAAAGAAATCTCCGAGGATTTAGAAGGAGATTATCAATTTAATACCGCCATTTCCGAATTGATGAAACTCAGTAACGCTTTAGGGGATAATAAGTGTTTTGAATCCCCCATTTATCGGGAAGGAATCGAAACCCTATTAATCTTACTTTCCCTCTTTGCTCCCCATCTTAGCGAAGAATTATGGCAAGCTTTAGGCTATAGCCAATCAATTCACCTGCAACCCTGGCCAAAAGTTGATCCCACTGCCCTTATTGTGGACGAGATTACCCTTGTCATCCAAATTTTGGGAAAAACCAGAGGCACGATACAAGTTCCCGCTAGTGCCGATAAAAGCACCCTAGAAACCCTCGCCCTGGAATCAGAAATCGCCCAACGTTATTTAGAGGGTAAGGAAATCAAAAAAGTGATTGTTGTCCCGGGCAAATTAGTTAATTTTGTCGTGGTTTAAATGACAGCAATTATCACAATGGTAGGGAATGAAGAACCTTTTCAGTTATCAGTAACCAGTCAGATTAATACTTTAGATGGCAAAATAGAAACTATACAATCAGTATTGTCTGTAAATAAGAACAACCTATGGATATTGAATCAACTAAAGTTACTCCCGAAGAAATTGCCCAGTTTCGCGCTGAATTGGCAGAGGATTCTAACGCATTAGGAGATATTGACTTAATTGAGCGGTGTGATGGCGATTTGAAGTATGCTGCTATGAGATTAGCAAGGCGTTCAAATATTGATACAGTGAGAGCAGATGAAGATAATTTTTGGCAACAAGCTATCACCCAAGCACGTCAATTAATATGTCATGACCGAGTTAAAGATGATTTAGCACCTAATATATTAGGTGGATTAGTTGGTTTACTTGCTACTTCTGGTAATCCAGTTTTGGTAGTGGTAGCAACTCCTCTCGCTATTCACGTTTTTAGGGAAACATTAGACAATTTTTGTGATTAGTTTAGATACCTGATGCGGTAAAAGCAGCCCAATAAAAAGGGTTATTGAACAGCTTATAATTAAGTTCAAACCCTTTTATTCTAATTTGTTCATCTTCAATCATATCCATCAATCGATTAAATTCTTTTGATGTTAATTTTTGTTGCATTGACTTGACAATTTTTAGGCAACTATCCAACTGATTAAAGTATTCTTGTACGGTTAAATTCTGTAACCAGTTTTGAGCTTGTTTTAAAGCAACTGGTACAGAAACTTGCTGATTCTCATCAAATAAAATCTCATATAATTTAATCATCAAGAAGGAGGTTGACAGGTCATTAACTGTCCATAAACTACTGACAACACTGGGACTTCCTGCAAACAGAAACCCACTGGGTAAACCGATATATTCATCGCTGATAGAGTTTATATCAATCATGCCAGTTTCGCAAGCGGAAAGGGTGATAAGGCGGCATTTATTCAAGCGCAGTTCAAAGATTTCGCCTAATGTTAAGGGTTCCTTATTCGCTAAAAATAAGGCGGATTCAAGGGGGTTAGCTGGGTTAAAGCTTCCATGACAGGAGAAGTGATAACAGTGGTTATCTGAGGATTTGAGATGGGGAAGAACAGCGTTTTTAGTGGCGTTATCTTTAGCGATAACTTGAGGTTCAGTAAAGAAAGTTGAGAGGATATTAACTTCTAAGTCGGTGTAAAATAAGTCTTTGGTGGGGTTTTGAATGGCGAACAGTTTATTAAAGTCGGAATGGTGAAAAGTTTGGGAGATTTTTTGCAAGATTTGACAACTGGGGGCATATTGTACGCCTTTGGGGAATAAATCTTGTAATTCTGATCTCCCCGTTGCCGACTCCCCACTTTTTAAGGGGGGTTGGGGGGGATCAACAGGTAAGGCGTGTATAGGGAGAATATGCAGAAACCAATGGGGAATAATAATTAAGCGTTGACAAGTATCGGGAATCAGGGCAAGAATATCATTAATATGCAGAATATCAGCAAAAGTCTGTAAGAGGTTAGACAGTTGATTTCTCCATTCTTGTTTGCCATTTTTGGAGTAGTAAAGCTGTAGATAATTTTTGATTGTATCAAATAATTGCTTTACATCATCTTCGGAAGATTGCCAAACTTTAACCTCTCCCTCAGCAGACACCACAAAAGCGAGTATTTTCTCCCCTGTAATGTACCATTGCAGCAGACAAGTTTCAGCATCAGTTAAAGCCTGAATCTCTGTAAATGCGATCGGCTCAACTTTTTGAGTGAGGCTAAAGAGAGGATCTTTAATTTCTCTTGCAATAAAATTATCTAAGTCTTGTTTATATTCTTTCAGATAACTGTGATCTTGAACGTAGGGAGTTAGGTTATCACGACTCATTAAATTCTGGTTAATGCTTTGATGGTGTAAGCGGATTTGCTCGTTAACAACTCTTTGCTTTAATTCATTTAATTGGGCGATAATTTCTTGACTAACGCCTTGGGGTTGTAGGTTTTTCTGGGTGATTAATTCCACAAGGTTACGCCCTTTGCTGCGTTCGATATATTCTAATGCCTTCTCAGGTTGATTGAGGTTAAGATGGGCTTGCACAATGCGATGGAAAACACCAATGGCATTGGATAAAACTTCTTGACGACTGTGGGGGTTTAATGCTTCTAAGCGGGCATTCTCTACCGCTTCAATAGCAATACTATAACCCTCAATTGCAGTTTCCCAATCTTCAATAAGTCTGGCGGTTTCTCCAAGATTTTGTCCTGTATTTGCACACTTTAAGGGAAAATCTGTCGGATTAGCAACTTTTAAACATAAGCGAAAAGCCTCTATCGCTTGAGGAATTTGATCAAGATTTCTGTAAATTAATCCTAGATTATTTTGGGTGCCTGCCCATCTTTCAGGAAACGCATCAAACGTATAAACTTTTAGAGTTTCGTTGGAGTGATAGATTGCTTTTTTCAGGTTATTTTCTCTATTTCCGTATTTTCTTTCAGAATATAATTGAGCTAAATTTCCCTGAATCATGGCCCATTTAACACGATGATTGTCATAAGTATAAACTTGTAGTGCTTCAATTAATAGGCTTTTAGCCATTTCTTGGTTTTCGCTTAATTCACCTTCAGTTTTATCCAAATAAATCAATGCCAAGCCATTTTTTATGTATGCCCATTTATAAGGAAAAAAATTAATTGTAAAAACTTGAAGAGATTCAGTATAATGCTTTATTGATTCTTTTATATTATCGCTTTTATTTCCTTGTATTCTGTATTGGTAGGCATCACCTAAAATCATTTTTGTAAATGCCCAATCATAAGGATAGGCTGTTAAAGTTCTCACTTTAAGAGATTCATTGCAAAAGTTAATAGCCATTTCAATATTATCAGCTTTGTTCCCTTTGATTCTATCTATGTAAATGTTCCCTAAAGCATTTTGATTCATTGCCCATTTATAAGGGTAAGCATTTAATGTTCTTACTTTCAGAGATTCAGTGTAACACTTGATTGCTTCTTCTATATTATTAGCTTTATTACCTTTAATTCTATGAGAATAAGCATGGCCTAAATTATATAGAGTTGTTGCCCAATAAAATGGAGAACTCTTAAAGGTATAAACTTTTAGAGATTCATTAAAAAATCCTATCGCTTCTTCGATATTATCTGCTATATTACCTTTTATTCTACTAACATAAGCATTTCCTAAATTATTTTTTGATCTTGCCCAGTCATAAGGAAAATCATCAAAATCAAAGAAAGTGAGAGAAATTTTATGAAATGTAATAGCAATCTCTTGATTAATAGAAATATTACCCAGAGGAAATTCTTGAAATTTATCGCCAAGATTTACTAGAGCATCCGCAGTATATTTGATATCAAAATCTAGTACACCACCATCTTCAGTATATTCGACTGTCTTTTTCTCAAAAGTTGAAAATGTATTTATCCCCCAATCACTGATTACTTCTATAAAAGAATTATCTAATTTATCTAAGTGTTTTTTAAGAAAATAATTAAAAGATGCAGAAGGTGCAGAACTTAGCTCCAATAACTTTATAAACAACTCAAAATAACTTTGAGGTTGGTTTGCTGAATTGATAATTTCAACTTCATACAAATCAAATAAGCTTGGTAATTCTTGAGCTATGGCAATAATTCCTTGTGATCCTTCTTTTTCCCCGTTTTCTTCAAGCTGCTGTGCAAAACTCCTCATCGTTTCAAGTAACTCCGAATCTAGCAAATCTAAGTTGTCTTCTAATACTTGAGCGAATATTTGTGCGGTTTGTTCCTTATCTTCTGAAGCTGTAGAAAGTATTTTATGAATTAGCTCTAAATACTCTATTTTTAATGAAGGTTTTGAGTCATTAAGTTCTGATGTTGCTTGATTAAAAATTACACCTTCTCTAGGAGGATTTCGATTTTCTTCTTCTGGCACTAAATCCCAATCATAACCCTGCTGCTGACAAAATCCCAAAATATTCTCATATTCTACTGCTTCAACACTCGGTACAGGAAAATTTTGCTCCCCTAATCGTCGTGCGAAAGTAGCCGCATCTTCTTGAGTCTCAAATATTAATATTGTATCCTTATTGCCTGTGCTTATAGTATGAATACCCTCATCATCTGTTCCCACATTGTAAAGCAGAACATAAACAGTTTGAGGTAACTGATTAGAGGGTTGCTGCTGAAAATACTGACTCAAAGAAACAGTTAAATCTTTTAGATTAACCTGTAAATTTTGTAAAATTATCGCTGTACTTTCCCCCTCTTGAAAAATCCCAATCAGTAAATGCTCTGTATCAATAGATTCACTCCCTAATTTATCAGCAAATGATAATGCACTGTTTAAAACGAGTTTTGCGGACTCTGTAAAAGGAATATCTACAGGATTCATTTCTGGGCTAATTCCTGAACCCTTTCCTAGAATTTTTTCAACTTCAATTCGAGCATTTTTTAGCGTTATTCCCTGCTGTCTTAAAACTTGCGACGCAACTCCTGATGCTTCACCGATTAACCCTAAAAATATAAACTCCGCTCCTACAAAATTATGCCCCAAGCGACGCGCTTCCTCCTGCGCTAACATAATTACCTTAATCGCTTTCTCTGTAAACCGTTCAAACATAATTTAGACTCCTTATCACTTCTAAACCACGAAACTTATCAGAACTACAACACCTTGATTCGCCATTCCGTAAAAAATTGGACATAATTGAATGAGGACGATGATAATTGATTAATGAGGTTTAGGTAGGCTTGGGTGCGTTGTTCATTCATAGCGTGGCGGATGGTGGCGGTTAATTCAGTTATAGGCGATTCAGCGGCAATCATCAAGAGTTGGGGATTGGTGGTAAGATTGTCAGAAAGGCGATCGCACTGTATAATCTTGATTGATAGATAAGCTAATTCTACTCACTTGAACTAAATCATCATGAATCAAAAACCGTACCAAGTAGAAGCATTTTGGGATCGAGAGGCGCAAGTGTGGGTAGCAGAGAGTGAAGATATTCCGGGATTAGTCACCGAAGCTGATACCATCGAAGCTTTAACAGCTAAATTACGACAGATGATTCCAGAATTATTACAACTAAATCATCTAATTACTCTTGAACCTCAAGCATCGATAACTTTTGAACTAATTAGTCATCGCCAAGAATCAATTGAGTGCGCTGTTTAGATGGCTACTTCTTTAACACCTGCATTAAAAAAAATGCTCTCAGCAGCCGGATGTTATTTTGAACGTCAAGGTAAAGGAGATCATGAAATTTGGTATAGTCCTCTGACAGAAAGAAGATTTGTAGTTGATAATACTATTAAATCACGCCATACTGCCAATGCAGTTTTGAAACAAGCCGGATTATCTAAAGCCTTTTGAACGCTGTAGAATCTTCATCCATTAATTAAACTACATAGGATTCTATGCTTTTATCACCATTCTAGCATGGCCTAAACATTGGTCGGGGTAGGGGCGAAGCATTCGGATAAAAAATCTAGGGTTTTAGCGATAGGTTATGCCCAAATGCTTCACCCCTACAGTGATTTTCTGCAATTTGAGGAATAACTGTTGCACAAGGCGGTTCAAAATTCATTATCTTAATTATGATTGAGGAAAAGGGAGAATAATATAGCGAATCACTGTTCCTATTAAAGCTGTTCCCAAGATGCCGATTAACGTCCAAATCTGGGCTTTCTGGGAGCCTTTTAATTCTTTTGTATCTTCTTTTACCCCTTCAATATCTTTTTCTAAACTATCGACTTTTTCCTCTAATCTCGCCTGTACTATTTTAATATCCATAACATCTTTTTGTAGATTATCCAACTTCTGATTAATTGAACCTAAAATTTCTTTGAGATCCTGTTCAATAGTAACTGACATCTGATGATTCTCCTAATAATGATAGTTATCAGTATTGTTATCTATCTTGTCTTAATTGCTTGCCCAAAGTCGTGCCTCATTTTCCCTTGCTGCCTTCCCTCATTGTTGCCCTCCCCCTCCCATTATCTCCACTAATTTATGAGCCGATAATTCCTGATTAAGCCAATCCTTTCTCAGCCAACCATTGAGGATTATATAAACGAGATTGATAACGGGCCCCACCATCACAAAGAACAGTAACTATGGTGTGGCCCGGCCCCATTTGTTTAGCTAAAGCCACCGCAGCACCAACATTAATACCCACAGAACCTCCCATAAATAAACCATCTTTTTGTAATAGTTGATAAACAACTTTAATGGCAGTGGGATCATCAATTTGAATGGCATCATCTATGGGTGCGCCTTCCATATTAGCGGTAATACGACTATTACCAATCCCTTCCGTAATTGAACTACCTTCCAGGGTAATTGTCCCAGTTTTCACATAACTATATAAACCGCTACCCATCGGATCCGCCACCACGCAACGCACCTGCGGATTTTGGTCTTTTAAAAACATCGCCACCCCCGCGTAGGTTCCCCCGGTTCCTGTGGCAGCCACCCAAGCATCAATTTTACCGTCGGTTTGTTCCCAGATTTCCCGGCCGGTGGTTTCGTAGTGAGCGCGACGATTAGCCAGATTATCGAATTGATTGGCCCAGATAGCATTTTCCATCTCACTGGCCAATCTCCCCGATAATTTAACGTAATTATTGGCATCTCGGTAGGGAACGGCGGGAACAGTACGCACTTCCGCGCCAAGGGTTCTCAATAGGTCGATTTTCTCTTGGGATTGGGTATCGGGAATGATAATCAGGCATTTATAACCTTTAGCATTGCAGATATGGGCCAAACCGATGCCAGTATTGCCGGCGGTTCCTTCGACAACGGTTCCCCCCGGTTGGAGAGTACCGGCTTTTTCCGCTTCTTGAATAATATATAAAGCGGCCCGATCCTTGACCGAACCACCGGGGTTAAGAAATTCGGCCTTACCGAGAATCTCGCAGCCGGTTTCCTCGCTAAAACTATTGAGACGAATTAGGGGAGTATTACCCACCGCATCGACGAAACCATTTTTAATATCCATAATCTGTTATTTTTCGTGCTGTTCGTAGGCTGAGACGATTTTTTGTACTAAGGGATGACGCACCACATCGGCCCGCGATAGGTAAGAAAAAGCGATCCCTTCTACTGATTTTAGGATTTTTTGAGCGGCAATTAACCCCGATTCCTGTGGTTGCGGTAAATCGGTTTGGGTGACATCTCCGGTTACTACCATGCGCGAACCGAATCCCAAGCGAGTTAAGATCATCAATGCGATCGCACTTTCTCCACTGGGGAATTGAATCGTTGGCCAATTTCTACCACTTTAGCAAAATTGTTGTCTTAGCTGGAAATATTGATTCAATTGGAAGTTTTTTAGCTGTTATTAGTTACTTAACCTAATATATTGGTGGCATTCTGTAAGGAGTCCCGCCGTGACTAACAATTCCATCGAGCCTTTGAATATTGGCAATACGATTAATACTGCCTTCCGTCTTTATCGTGATCGCTTCCAGACTTATGTATTCTTTGCTGTCCGCGCCTGTTTGTGGTCGCTTTTTCCCTTAGTTTTGCAATTAATTCTCAGTCAATTACTTTATCAAACAATTACCCCCGAACAAGGCAGCGATATCGGTTTACGTTTATTTCTTTTCCCGATACAAATTTTCTCGGCTGCTAAGTATCTTTTCAATAATGCGGTTATCTCACGATTAGCTTTTCAAGACATCATTTATCAGCCAGAAACTGCCGGACAAGCGGAAAAAAAAGTTAAGCCGAAAATGTGGCGCTTGTGGTGGATGCAGGTTTTGATCGGTTTGTTGGGAGCGGCAATAATTTTGGCGATAACGCTGTCTCTGGTGCTAGTAGGTTTTATCCCCATCCTTGGTGTATTGCTTATTTTACTGGCTTCTTTCTGTCTTCCTGTTTTCTTCCTTTGGTTATCTGCTCGGATTTATATTGCAGAATTGCCCTTAGTAATTGAAGATAATTTAGGCAGTTGGCAAGCAATCAAGAGAGGTTGGCATTTAACTAAAAACTCGGCTTGGAGAATTGTGGGAGTGATATTTATTGCCAGTTTATTAATTATTCCAGTTTATCTTCTGTCAGGAGCTTTGGCTTCAATTCCCCTTTGGGTCAATTTTTCTTCTTTTTATAGTAGCTTTGAATCGGTGGAGGACTGGGAAACGCTCACGGAAAATCCTCTTTTTTTCCGACAAATGGCGATGTTTTTCTATGGTCTGACTACTATTTTCTTACTTCTGAATATTTTATTAGTTCCTTTTTGGCAATCTCTCAAAAGTGTGATCTATAATCATCTTTTAGACCAGAAAAAAAATGATGGGGGAGAATACTAATAACTGAGCCGCTGTTGATGTAAACTAAGACGCATTTAAACCGCTTATTCTTAGATTAGTTGAACTTCCCCCAATCCCTTTACTGTTGCCTCTTGTCTCGTCTCAACAAGCAATTTATACCCCACAGAAAAAGGGTTTCTCGGAGAAACCCTTTTTCTACTCATGATAATTCTCTCAATCTTTTTATAGTACACATATAGTACATCTGCTCAAAAAAATCGAAAAAGGGTAAAAAGGGAAAAAAGAGAAAAAGGGTTACAAAGTCCTCCCGAATACGCAGACTACCCGAAAACCGTTATTGACAGCAATTCTCATTTTGATGCTAGAAGCAGATTTTAGCACCCCCACCAAAAATGTCATAACCCTCATAATGACTGAATAGCTGAAATTACACCCGTCCAACACTGATTGGCGATCACGATTTTGCCACCTGTTAAATCTCTTTTTCTGTCTGTATAAATTGTTACTTTTTGAAATGAGAATTGCTGATAGTTGACACCAATGATTGACATAAGGAAACCCAAAGTTTATAATGGCAAAGTCAATTACAAATCGGAGAAATCATGAGTAATCCAATAACTCAACTCAAAATTCAGACTCTCAGTCAATCTGGTCCTAAATATGAGGAAGGGTGGGATTTTTTGACCACAGACCTTAATCAAAGAGCTGGCGGAAAATATATCTATCTAGGTTTTCAGGCGATCAGTGGAAACACTCCGGTTACTTCTATCGATGTTAAAGCTTATGATTCTGCACAATCTAATCCCCCCTCTGGTTGGCTTTGGGATCCGTCAGATTTAAATGCAGGCGCAAGTGGTAAGTATATTTATGTGTTGTGGAAAACTGGAGAACCTAAGCCTCCTATAGCGGTAAGCGCTTGAGTGAGATACAGACCAAGCCTTGCCTAGCATGGTTTATAGCTCGTGACACTGTACTTCATACGACTGCACACCGCTATATTATCAATGTTCTAGTTATTGCAGGTAACCAAAGTTCTCCTCCAAATATTCCTGGATGGGTAGCCATTCCCCAAGACCTGAATGAAGGTGCATATGGAGACTATATTTGGCTTTACTACAGCACTACACTACCAAGGAAGTTTAAATAGGGCTTACTGGATAAAAATCTGGTAAAAACTATAGCAAATTTCATCTTCCCAAGCCGATAGCCACTGTGGGATAACGTAGTGGACTGTTTCAGCTAATTTGGTGTATTAGAAAAATGCTATAAATTCTATAATCTAAGACTTTAAGCCAAAATCTATTGCCCTATTTTAGCTGAAACAGTCCAGTAGGATGTGTTAGCCGATCACATAGATCGCGTAGAGTGCGTTTCTTAACGCGCCTTTCTTCTTTCTATATTAGGTTACTACCGTTACTCATCGCGAATATTATCAGGAATAATGGGAATTTCTCTCATTCCCCAATCGTTTGGATAAAGACCTTGAGCAATAAACCGATGAACACCATTATGTCCTTAATCTCAACGGTCAACAGACAATGTATTGCTTGATAGACGCATAAAAGGGCTTAACAGTGTTAATCCCCTACAAAAGTGGTTAACGTTAGTCAATTAGGAGATGTTCCCATCACCAAAGCTTTTATTGGCTCTTGTACTGGCGGAAAACTCTACGATCTCGCCCAAGCGGCGGCTGTATTAAAAGATCGTCAGGTTGCCCAGGGGGTAGATTTATTTGTAGTGCCAGCTTCGATGGAAGTCCGTCAAAAAGCCGAAGAATTGGGCTATCTTACCATTTTTGAGGAATCTGGAGCGCAAATGCTCAAATCTGGTTGTGGAGCTTGTATTAATTCAGGAAAGGGAGTATTAGACAAGGAAGAAACGGGAGTCTATGCCACCAATCGTAATTTTAAAGGACGCAGTGGCGACCCTACCGCTAAAAACTATTTGGCTTCCCCCAGAACGGTCGCAATTTCGGCTGTCAAAGGAAAAATTACTGCCAATCTTGATTAATACTCTCTCGCAAGAGTACAAGAGCGACTATCTCAACAATCTGTTATTTTTCGTGCTGTTCGTAGGCTGAGACGATTTTTTGTACTAAGGGATGACGCACCACATCGGCCCGCGATAGGTAACAAAAAGCGATCCCTTCTACTGATTTGAGGATTTTTTGAGCGGCAATTAACCCCGATTCCTGTTGTTGCGGTAAATCGGTTTGGGTGACATCTCCGGTTACTACCATGCGCGAACCGAATCCCAAGCGAGTTAAGACCATTTTTAACTGTGCTGGGGTGGTATTTTGGGCCTCATCAACGATAACAAAAGCATTAGCTAAGGTTCGTCCCCGCATATAAGCTAAGGGAGCGATTTCAATTTTACCCCGTTCCATCAGGTCGGGAATTTTGGCCGCTTCGATAAATTCGTATAAAGCATCGTAGAGGGGACGCAAAAAAGGATCGACTTTTTGCTGTAAATCCCCCGGGAGAAAGCCTAATTTTTCCCCCGCTTCCACGGCCGGCCGGGTAAGGATAATCCGTTCTACTTTATCTTCTAATAAAGCCTGTACAGCCAAAACGGCGGCTAAAAAGGTTTTCCCCGTGCCGGCAGGTCCAATACAAAAGGTGATATCGTGACTTTGAATCGCTTGGATATATTGACGCTGACGGAAGGTTTTCGCCCGAATTAGCTCCCCGCGACGGGTACGAGCGAGAATATCCTGCTGTAGTTCTTTATACTCGCTAGAACGCCCCGTATCGAGGGCATGGATAGCGGTCATAATATCGGCTTCGGCGATTAACTTGGCCTCTTGCCATAAAATACTTAAGGAGCGTACAATCGCTGTGGCACGCTCCACCGGGGTTGGTTGTCCCCCAATCCGCAATTCCATGCCTCTGAGGACTAAATTCGCCCCAGTTTGCCTGGCTATCAATTTGAGGTTAGCTTCTTGATGACCCGCTAAAGCGATCGCACTTTCTGAACTGGGGAATTGAATCGTTTGCCAAGTTTCCGTCATGCTTGGGGCTAAATTATCCTTTGGCTGTTTCTACCACTTTAGCAAAAGCGACGGGATCGAGGACAGCTAATTGGGCCAACATTTTCCGATTCAGGAGGATATTAGCTTTCTTTAATTGTCCGGTTAGTTGGCTGTAACTGATGCCCTGTTGACGAGCAGCCGCGTTAATGCGGGTAATCCAAAGACGACGAAAATCGCGTTTACGTTTGCGACGGTCTCTATAGGCATTCCGCAAGGCCTTCATTACCTGTTGGTTAGCGGTACGGAATAAGCGCGAGTGGGAACCGCGAAAACCTTTGGCTAATTTGAGAACTTTTTTGCGTCGCTTGCGGGCGACATTCCCCCGTTTTACTCTAGACATGATAATCCTTTAGACGATTTTTCTGGAAAATTTACAAATAGGGCAACATTAAGCGCACTTCCTTCTCGTCGCGCTCGTGTACCAGGGTAATCTGGGACAAACGACGGCGCTTGCGTTCGGCACTCTTATGATCGAGTAGATGATTTTTGAAGGCTTTGCGACGTTTGATTTTTTTGCCGCTTCCCGTGGCCTCAAATCGTTTGGCCGCCGCCTTTCGCGTTTTTAGCTTGGGCATAAACTCCCTTTTATTAAATCGACACAATCACTAATACTATCACAAATAGAGGACTTTAGGCAAGGAGTGGCCAAAAGATTCCCCGGCTCATCCTTACTTTGGCCAGGTCTGTACTTGGGAATTAAATCAATCGGGAATTTTTCCCCTTCCTCTTGATCGAATCGCTAAGATCCAGATAATGTCTCGCGTTAACACGCATCTGGAGAAGTTATGGCTAAAACCCTACTAGAACAATTACGCCAATTTACAGTGGTTGTTGCCGATACCGGCGATATCCAAGCGATCGAAGCTTTTACCCCCCAAGATACCACCACTAACCCCTCCCTGATCACGGCTGCGGCCCAAATGCCCCAATATCAGCCGATTGTCGATCAAACCCTGCAAGCGGCCAGAAAAGAATTAGGGGAGCAGGCCACCCCGGAAGATGTGGCCAAATTAGCTTTTGATCGTCTAGCGATCGGTTTTGGTCTGCAAATCCTGCAAATCGTCCCCGGCCGCGTCTCCACCGAAGTGGATGCCCGTCTTTCCTACGATACCCAAGCTACCATCGACAAGGCCCGTTATCTCATTTCCCAGTATGAACAAGCGGGTATCTCTAGAGAAAGAGTCTTAATTAAAATTGCCTCGACTTGGGAAGGGATTAAAGCGGCAGAAGTCCTCGAAAAAGAAGGAATTCACTGTAATTTAACCCTATTATTCGGTTTTCATCAGGCGATCGCCTGTGCGGAAGCGGGAGTCACCTTAATTTCTCCCTTTGTCGGTCGCATTCTCGATTGGTATAAAAAAGAAACTGGTAAAGACTACGTTGGTGCTGAAGATCCCGGAGTCCAATCCGTTACCCAGATCTATAACTACTATAAAAAGTTTGGCTATAAAACCGAAGTTATGGGGGCAAGTTTCCGCAATATCGGTGAAATTTGCGAGTTAGCTGGTTGTGATCTTTTAACCATTTCTCCGAAACTTCTCGAACAATTACAAGAGACAGAAGCCGATTTACCCCGTAAGCTCGATCCAGACCAGGCTGCAACCCTTGATATTGTCAAAATTACCATGGATCAAGCGACTTTTGAGAAAATGCACGCCGAAGATGCCATGGCTTCCGAAAAACTAGCGGAAGGTATTCAAGGTTTTACCAAAGCTTTAGAATTATTGGAACAATTGCTGATTCAACGTTTAACCCAGTTGGAAGGTCAGTCAACCCTAGAACACGCCGCCGAAGATATTTTCCGAGTCTATGACCATGATGGCGATGGTTTCATCACCCGGGAAGAATGGGCGGGAACCGATGCGGTATTCGATGCGATCGATATTAACCATGATGGGAAGATTTCTCCCGATGAGATCGCTGTCGGTTTGGGTGCGGCTTTTCGTTTAGTGGAAGCTTAGAATTAGTCGTGAGTTGAACTAACCGGCATCAGTCCCCACCCGCACTCACCCCCACCAGTGGGGAAAGTGCCGGAAGTGGGGAGCTTTTTGTTGTGAATAGTAAACAGTAACCAGTAATCAGTAATCAGTGAACAGAAAGCTCTGAACTTGCCACTCAATACTATTCACTGAAAAATAAAATCTGATCACTGGTAACTGATCACTGATTAAGCTGTCTCTTGGGCAGCGGCTAATTCCTCCAGTTTTCCCTGTTGATCCTTGGCGATACAGGATTGAATCACATCTTCGATATCGCCGTCTAAAATGCGATCGAGGGAAAAATTCTGATTTAAGCGATGATCGGTGAGACGATTATCCTTATAGTTATAGGTGCGAATTTTTTCCGAACGCGAACCGGTTCCCACCTGAGAGCGTCGCATGGAACTGACCGCTTCCTGTTGTTCCTGTAACTTCATATCGTACAGTTTCGCCCGGAGAATCTGCATAGCTCGTTCCCGGTTTTGCAATTGCGAGCGTTCTTCGGTGCAAAAAACCCGGATTCCCGTGGGTTTATGGATTAAATCGACCGCAGTTTCCACTTTATTGACATTTTGACCGCCTGCTCCCCCAGATCTAGCCGTGGTTAACTCAATATCCTTGGGATCGATATGCACTTCCACATCGTCCACTTCTGGCATAATCGCCACGGTAGCGGTGGAAGTGTGGACGCGACCACTCGCTTCCGTCAGAGGAACCCGCTGCACCCGATGGACTCCTGCCTCAAATTTCAGCTTACTATAGACGTTATCGCCTTTAATCTCTAAAATTGCCTCTTTAAATCCTCCCATATCCGCTGGAGATTCACTCAAAAGGCTAACTTTCCAGTTTTGAGTTTCGGCATATTTTGAGTACAAACGCACTAAATCCCCCGCCCAAATACTGGCCTCATCACCGCCAGTCCCGGCGCGAATTTCCAGCATGATATTCTTTTCATCGAGGGGATCCCGGGGCAGCAGCAGAATTGTTAATTGGTCTTCCAAAGTGGCGATTTTTGCCTCTAATTCTGCCACTTCTAGGGCGGCCATTTCGCGTAATTCGGGATCGCTGGCGGATTCTTTGAAGATTTGTTTCGCACCGATTAAATCCTCTTGACTTTTTTGCCAAATTTCGTAGGTGTTGACCGTTTCCTCTAGGGAAGCGCGGGATTTGGCCAGACGATGCAATTCACCAGGATTACTGGTGACATCGGGATCCGCTAGACGACGGGTTAATTCTTTGTAGGTCTGTTCTACAGATTGCAGTTTGTTTAATAAGTAACTTTCAGCCATGATCGATAATAAATAGGGTTAAACGGGGTTAATTGGAAGATAACCCGCAAATTCACTGGAATAGAAGCGTCTGACAGATAATAGAGACGCAATCCTTTTAATTGTCTTAATTTTCTTTGTCTGGGGTTCTTCGAGCCTGGAAAAATCCCGCCCAACTGCTGACAGTCAGTCAGTTTTGCTAATACTTAGAAATATTTTTAGGCCAGCAAGCGGCAAGGGAAGACATTTTTTTTCTTAACCAGATTATTCCTCTATCTGAAACTATCATTTTTTGGCCGGTTTGAGCAAGTCATGTTAAATCCTGTTTAAAAGCAGGGAAGTGGGGAAGTGGGGAATTGGGGTGTGGGGTGTGGGGTGTGGGGTAGTGGGGTAGTGGGGTGTGGGGTGTGGGGTGTGGGAAATTGGGGAAGTGGGGAGATCGGAGATGGAAGCAGGGAGAAAAAAGCTGATAACCGATAACTGATCACTGATAACTGATCACTGATAACTGATCACTGAATACTAAACCTGCCGGAAAGGGGTACAAAAAATGCTAGGATTGCCACAGCACAGAGAAAAGTGAAAGAAAGGAATATAGCTTTACATGGAAGAGTTTGACAAGTCAATATCCTTTGATGGCAGGGATATTCGACTAAAAATAGGGCTTTTAGCCCCCCAAGCTGGCGGGAGTGTTCTGATCCAATCGGGAGAAACGGCGGTTTTAGTGACAGCAACCACAGCCAAAGCCAGAGAAGGAGTAGATTTCCTACCCTTAACCGTTGACTATGAAGAAAGATTATACGCCGCCGGGCGCATCCCGGGAGGATTTTTGCGTCGTGAAGGTCGTCCCCCGGAAAAAGCGATTCTGACTGGTCGTTTGATCGATCGCCCCCTGCGGCCCCTATTTCCCAGTTGGATGCGGGATGATATTCAGGTGGTCGCTACGACCCTCTCGATGGATGAGGAGGTACCCCCGGATGTTTTGGCTGTTACTGGAGCCTCCGTGGCGGTTTTGTTGGCAGGTATTCCCTTCCAAGGACCGATGGCAGCGGTGCGCGTCGGTTTATTAGGGGATGAATTTATCATCAATCCCACCTACAAGGAAATCCATAACGGAGAATTGGATCTAGTGGTGGCCGGTAGTCCTGAAGGGGTGGTGATGATCGAAGCGGGAGCCAATCAGTTACCGGAACGGGATATTATTGAGGCGATCGATTTTGGTTATGAAGCAGTGCGCGACCTGATCACCGCTCAACGGGAATTGATCGATCAGTTGGGTATTCCCCTCGTCACCCGAGAAGCACCGGCAGTAAACGAAACCGTGCAGAATTTCCTGAGAGAACAAGCTAAAGAGGAAATTAAACAGATTCTCTCTCAGTTTACCCTCAGCAAAACCGAACGGGATGAGAAATTAGATGCGATCGAAAATCGGCTCAAGGAAACTATAACCGCTCTCCCCGATGAAGATCCCTTAAAAGCTCCAACGCTGGAAGAGCCAAAGTTAATCGGTAATCTCTTTAAGGATCTGACCAAAAAACTGATGCGCGCCCAAATTATCGAGGATGGGGTGCGGGTTGATGGTCGTAAACTGGACGAAGTACGCCCGATTTCTTGCCGGGTAGGAGTTTTACCCCGTCGGGTTCACGGTAGCGGTTTGTTTAATCGCGGTTTAACCCAAGTGCTTTCGATCGCCACTCTTGGCACCCCCGGTGATGCTCAGGATTTGGGCGACGATCTCCATCCCGAAGACGAAAAACGCTATCTTCATCACTACAATTTCCCACCCTTTTCCGTCGGTGAAACCCGTCCCATGCGTTCTCCCGGCCGTCGAGAAATCGGTCACGGTGCTTTAGCGGAAAGGGCGATCGTACCTGTCCTTCCCCCCCAGGAGGAATTTCCCTATGTGCTGCGGGTGGTGTCGGAAGTCCTCTCTTCTAATGGTTCCACCTCCATGGGTTCCGTGTGCGGTTCTACCCTGGCGCTGATGGATGCCGGTGTTCCCCTGAAAAAACCCGTTAGCGGTGCGGCCATGGGTTTAATTAAAGAAGGGGAAGAAGTGCGGATTTTGACCGATATTCAGGGTATCGAGGATTTTCTGGGAGATATGGACTTTAAGGTGGCTGGTACTGATTCTGGCATCACCGCTCTCCAGATGGATATGAAAATCCCCGGTTTAACCATGGAAGTGGTGGCCAAGGCGATCGAACAAGCTTTACCGGCCCGCAAACATATCCTCGAGAAGATGTTAGCGACCCTAGAAAAACCCCGCACGGAATTATCTCCCCACGCACCCCGGTTATTGACGATCAAGATCGATCCGGATCTGATCGGGTTAGTCATCGGGCCGGGTGGTAAGACGGTTAAAGGGATTACTGAACAGACCGGCACGAAAATCGATATCGATGACGATGGTACTGTCACCATTTCCTCTACCGATGGGGAACAGGCCGAAAAAGCTAAACGACTGATCTACAATATGACCCGCAAACTCAATGAGGGTGAGGTTTATCTCGGTCGCGTGACTCGCATTATCCAAATCGGTGCTTTTGTGGAAGTTTTGCCAGGCAAAGAGGGAATGATCCATATTTCCCAATTGGCCGAGGGACGCGTCGGTAAGGTGGAGGATGAAGTGGCCGTGGGGGATGAGGTGTTAGTCAAGGTACGCGAGATCGATAGTAAAGGTCGTCTCAATCTCACCCGTCTCGGTATTCATCCCGATGAGGCCGCCGCTGCCCGTAAAGCTGCTACTGTAGTCTAGGTAAATTTTCTGTTCATGGTTAACTCTCGATCGCTCGATCGAGAGTTTTTATTTTATCGCTAAAATTACCTAAAAACAGCAATAGAGACGCAAAAACCACGCCTCTATCCCAGTATTTTCCCTAGATATTGTTTCTGACTACCAGCTAGACTTGACCACACCGGGTAAAAGACCTTGGTGAGCCCATTCGCGTAAAACGTTGCGGGATAAACCAAAATCGCGATAGTATCCTCTCGGTCTGCCGGTCGTTAAACAACGGTTGCGGTGACGACTGGGGGCGCTATTGCGGGGTAATTCCTGTAATTTTTGGTGAATTGCTAGTTTTTCTTCAAAATCTTCGGCGGTACGGAATTGTTCTTTTAGTTCCGCCCGTTTAGCTTCGTATTTTTGTCTGAGACGAGCGCGTTTTTTCTCGCGTTCTACCATCGATTTTTTTGCCATGGGGTTTCTCGAAAAAGATTTAACCTGTAAAGACAGCATTTTCTATTATAACCTGAAACACCGGTGACAAAGGTGACATTTCTTGATATTAATTCTTAAAGTCCTAGTTGCAAATTTTCTATGTCTGAACCGCCTCAATTTCTCCAACAACGTCTTTTTTATCAGGGTCGCGTCTTTCAATTTGAAGTCTCGAAACTGCGTTTACCTAACGGTGTCGAGGGAGAATGGGAATGTGTGCGTCATCCGGGGGGTGCTTTAGCAGTTCCAATCACCAAGGAAGGTCAATTAGTTTTAGTACGTCAGTATCGGTTTAGTTTGCAAGCTCGCATTCTGGAATTTCCCGCCGGAACGATCGATGAAGGAGAAGACCCCGCTACGACGGTAAAACGAGAATTAGAGGAAGAAGCGGGTTATCGGGCGCACAATTGGCAATCTTTGGGTAAATTTGCCCTAGCGCCTGGTTATTCCGATGAATACATCTATGCTTTTCTGGCCAGGGATCTGGAAAAATTAAGCTTGCCCCCCGCTCAAGATGCCGATGAAGATCTGGAAGTGGTTTTGATGAGTTTTGAGGAAATGGAATCAGCGATCGCTAGGGGAGAATCGATCGATGCTAAAACTATTACTAGCTTCTATCTGGCCCGTTTAGCCCTTAATTAATCTTTTCAATCACCGTTTGTCCTAGTTGAATCAACTCAAAACCGATAAAAAGGCTTAAAATCACGGTGACAGCCTGATTAAGTAGGGGTATATTGCCTTTACCTAGAACAGAAGCGACGAATTTGACCACAACTAAAACGAGAGCGCTAACAACGGCGATTTTGACGGCTATCATAGATTAATTTTTCCTCACGGTTAACCGAAGTATACTATTTTTAGACTTTTTCTCGCTAGTTTCATCTTCGGCTTGATACAAAATTTAGCATTTTGGTGGAGAGCGCTCCTGTCATTGCCAAAAATGCCCGGGTTTTTGTTAAGAATTGTAAAATGTAGTTAGATTTATTCACTCAGAAAGGGATTTATGTCTAACCGAGAGTCGATTTTTCCATTCCCTCAAAAACCAGTGTATTCCTCCGTATTCAAGCCGATTTTAGCGATAATATCAGTTATCTTAATTATGTTAGCAGTGATCGGCGGGTTAATGATGGTCAGTTTATCATTATGTTGGCCGGAAGACAATATTTATCGATTACTCCTTGGCTTAGTAGAAGATTTTTTTAATCCCTTTGCTTGGATTAAAGTTCCCACGGTTGCTCATAGCTATCAATTATTATTACCCACGGTTATCCTGCTAATTTCTACGCAGTTAATCATTTTCTTGTCTCCGCGTCCGCAAGTTTGGTCAAGATTAGTCATTATTTCTATCACTCTCGCTATCACCCTGCGCTATCTACTCTGGAGGATTCTGGAAACCTTAAATCTTTCTACTCCTCTCAATGGCTTTTTTAGTTTACTACTTTTAGGCGTTGAGATGATGGTTTTAAGTATTAGCATAATTCAGTTAGTTTTAGTCTTAACCACGAAGGATAGACGCAAAGAAGCTGATTTTTATAGCCAAGCAGTGATCAATAAACAGTATTTGCCCACGGTAGATATTCTGATTCCCACCTATAATGAGCCAGCCTTCATCTTAAAAAGAACTATTATCGGTTGTCAAGCCCTTAATTATCCTCATAAAAATATTTATATCCTCGATGATACCCAGAGATTAGAAATTAATCAATTGGCAGAAAAATTAAATTGTCATTATCTGACTCGTGAGGATAGAAAAAATGCTAAAGCAGGTAATTTAAACCATGCTCTCAGACAAACCCAAGGGGAATTAGTGGTAGTTTTTGATGCAGATTTTATCCCTTGTCGGAACTTTCTAGAAAGAACTGTTGGCTGGTTTCAAAACCCAAAAATTGCCCTAGTGCAAACTCCCCAAAGCTTTTATAATGCCGATCCTATTGCCCATAACTTAGGTTTAGAAAATATCGTTACTCCCGATGAAGAATTATTTTATCGTCATATCCAACCGGCTAAAGATGGGGTGGGTAGTCCTGTCTGTGCTGGCACTTCTTTTATTGTCAGAAGAAAAGCATTAGAGGAAGTGGGATATTTTAATATAGAATCTATTAGTGAAGACTATTTCACTGGAATTGCTATCTCTGCCAAAGGTTATGAAGTTATTTACTTAAATGAAAAACTCAGTGCTGGTTTATCTGCTGAAAGTTTATCGGCTTATTTACGGCAAAGATTGCGCTGGGCAAGGGGAACTTTACAGGCATTTTTTATCAAAGCTAATCCCCTGAAAATTGCGGGACTAACCCTACCCCAAAGATTGGCACACTTAGAAGGTATCTTATCTTGGTTTTCTCCCTTAGCTCGTTTATTTTCTCTGCTTATTCCTCTCCTTTATACCTTTGGATATATCGTACCTTTGAACATTACCATCGATGAGACAATCTATATCTTTTTACCCTACATGATGCTGCAGTTAGCCACTTATCACTGGTTAAATTCTCGCTCGCGCTCTATTGTTTTTTCTGAGGTACTATCGATGATTATTTGTGTACCTACAGCCCTAACAGTTCTCCATATTCTTTGGAAACCCTTTGACAAAGGATTTCAGGTGACACCGAAGGGAATTGCTCGCCAAAATTATCAATATAATTGGCGTTTATCCTACCCATTGCTGTTTTTTCTCACCATTACTTTAATTGGTATTTTATTTAATTTACACCATCACAATTATCAAGAAAGTTCCATAAATTTTGGCTTGATTTTGGCTATATATAACGTGGTTATTATCATGACTGCTCTGGTGGCTTTATTGGAAGCTCCCCTCACCCTAGAAACTCAATATCAAGTACTGGAATCTCCTGTTAACTTGATCACAGAATCGGATATAATTATACAGGGCAATCTCAAAAAACTTTCGGAAATAGGAGCAGAAATTCACCTGAGTCAACCCATCTCCTCAGAAAAATTGCTCCTAGATATTTTAGGCGAAGATTTGCGCCTATCGGCTCATCTAGTCAATCTAGAAAAACGAGGAAAAATCTGGCAAGCAACCCTTAAATTCCAGCCACTTACCCTATCAGAGCAAAGAAAATTAATTACTTTTCTATTCTGTCGTCCCCAGCGCTGGCAACCGAAAAATACGGCGGGAGAATTACAATCACTTTGGTTGTTAATTATCAGCTTTTTTCGGGGAATCGGCTTGATTTGGCGGGCAATTCTGAATCGAAAAACAGCCCTTTAGTTTAGTCAAAAGTCGAAAATACTTAAGTAGCTGGTTATAATTAAATTAAAAATAGATTCTAGGTTCGATCCCCCCTGCCCCCCTTGATAAGGGGGGGCCGATCCCCCTTAATAAAGGGGGCATCTGATAATTTTTAACGCCTACCTACTTATCGAAAAATTACTGGCTGACTATTCTATTAACTGGCTTTTGTCTGTGATTTTACTCACAGTGCTATTCCTGTATTATCACATTTGTCACTTGACCAAAACTTGACAGTATTATAATAAAAGTAACCATTCTTAGATGGACTGGCCCATGAACAATCGTTTATACCTTCACCTGATGGCTAATAGGGAAAAAGGGTTTGCCTTGGCTCTTGCCCTGTTAATTGGAGTTATCATAATGGGAACAGGAATAACTGTGATTATGCGCGTCCAAGGAGACCAATCGAAAGTAATTGCCCAAAAAGCCCAGGCTGATAGTTTAACAAGTTCCGAAGCTGGAGTGGCTCGCGTGCAGGATTTACTGAATAGCGTTCGAGTCATGGCAACGGTTGATAGTAATTGTACTGCTGGCGATTGTTGGCAGACCGCCCAAGTACCTACTGGCAATCCTAGTACCAATTTACAAAAAGATTTAAAAAAATTAGCCATTGCCACCGCCTGTGGTAATCGCAATCGTAATAACGAAATTGCCTACAAAATACTCGCACCCACAGAACAACGAGCAGTAAATCCAGGATTAAGAGATTTGGCTAGTGGTGAATGGTTTCAGTTGAATGATAATCGTTATTATCGCGTGGTTGCATACAATTTTACCCCAAGCTCTGACCCCAATATTTTGGGTTGGGGAGTTCTCATCCTCGAAGGACGTTCTCGCAAAAGTGCCGAAACAGACCTAACTAACATTGATATCAATAGAGATAGTGGCGACAACGCCGCCTCGCGTAACCGCGTGGTAGTAACTATCCCGATTCTGCCTTCCCTTCCCCTCGCATTTACTCGCACCACGGTTCCCGCTTTGTGGATAAGGGAGGGAGCCACAGAAGATCTAAGTCAAACTAGCCAGATTACGGTCAGCAATCCGAATTATTCTGGCGGTGCTAAATTTCAGGGGGATGTGGTTATGAGCGACACCACGGTGGCGACGGGATTTGTCGAGGAGACAGGAACTTTGCAACCGAACCTAGAATGTCATATTAACCAAAATAATATTCAACAGCCCGAACCCCCCGAACCTGCACCCAATACCCCCTACAAAGCGCAATTTGTCGGTGTCCCTTTCCCCAATTTACCGGAGCCTCCCAACGGTATTACAAACCTAGGAGAACTTACCAGTCCTCTTTTGCCTGCTCAGAAAACTTTTCCCAGACAGGGAGACACACCCACTAATCGCACGATTAACGGTCAAAGCGTACAGGTGTACGAGTATATCGTTGATAATATCAACTTGAGTGGTAACGATAAGATTGCCATTACTCCAGGGCAACGGGTGGTTTTTTATGTTAGAGGTGATATTAACGGTGTCATCGAACACGACTGCAGCAGTGTTAGCCCACCCACGGTTTGTAAACCGGGCAATCTACAAATTTATGCCGATAATGGATTAGGTGCCGCCGCGCCGCAAATTTGTCTGAGAGTGGGTCAAAACCAAAGACTAGAAGCGTTTATCTTTGCTCCTGACTATTCCCTCGGTAAAACCGGTAACGGTGATTTCGTCGGCGCCGCCTGGGGTAAAAATTGGGGCAAAATTTCAACCTGTGGCTCAAATAGCGGCGCAGTTGCTGTGACCCAAGGGGTAGAATGGACTGACTTAATCAAAAACCTGAAACCCAATCCCTTAAACACTTTGCCCCGACTTGGTAAGATTGCCAATTGGTGTGAGGAACCTGACAGGGGGACAAGAAAGATGAAATCCATAGATCATAAGCTTTTCATGGTTTTGGCTCGAAAAAGTTCGCCGCACCATCTCTCACTTATTAATAATAATTCCTAGTAAGCTCGCTCCTATCCCTAATTCTTTCGTT